>CAZGBM010000050.1:0-15892 GCA_964523975.1 uncultured bacterium
TAATCCCTTCGAATCATAAGAAAACTCCTTTAAAAATTGCTCTTGATTTCCGGGAGGCGGGATTAACTACGCTCTTTTCCCTCGCCTTTCACGAGTTTTTCGATTGAGTCTAACCTGCGGTCAATACTTTTTAATCTTTTGAGTATTTCTTCGATTGAATTATTTCTTTTGTCCATACTGCAACCTCCCCCGTTTAATTTATATAATCATATGGGAAAAACGCGTATAAGTCAAGAGTATCCTTTATTGCTCTCCTGTTTAGTTGTGCTTATTTCGATGTACCCTCTCTAAATCTGTTAGTGTGTTAATCGGCAGTTGTGTTTGTTGGGTTAAGAAAAGAAAAAAAATCCATGTTAATCCTAGGCTAATTTAAAGGTGGTGAGAAGGGTTTCAAAACCACAAAATTTTTTTGTTTTTCCCCTGTGTCTCCGTGGTTATGAAAAATCTGTTTTAAAAATCCTGTGTTAATCTTGTGTAATCTCGTGGTTAAAATTGGTGATGTGGTTTGGCTTTGTGTCTTAGTGTCTTTGTGGCTCTGTGTGAAATTAATTTGGTGCGGTGGGATGAGTTTTAAACAAAAAAAAATAAAATAGGGGATGTGGTTGGGGCTCTGAGCTCTCTGTGTGTTCTGTTTTTCTCTGCCTGCCCTGTGGAATAGGAGCTCATCATGCCAGAACTTCTATTCCACTGGGCCTGCCCTGTAGGGAGGAACGACTGTATCAGGGTGTTCTCTGTGGTAAAATTAGTTTTTGGGATTTAGGAGCGAGGCGAGAGTATCTCGACAAGCTCATCCATCTCTTCTTTTGTCCTTTTTTCCGTTACCGAAACGAGGAGATGGTTTTTCCATTCTTTTTTGAATTTCCCGATGTCAATTCCGGCAAGATACCCTTTTTTGATACTTTTATCAATTGCTTTCTTCGCCCCTTCGGGTATCTCGACGACGAACTCTCTAAAGAAGTTCTGTTTCTCGTACGGCAATCTAAGACCTGTATTTTCGAGATTTTCTGCGAGATAATGAGTTTTCTGTGTAGTTTTATTTGCTATATCTTTTATCCCTTCCCATCCATGCAGTGTCAGGTAGATTGCAGCCATAAGAGCGCAGAGTTGCTGGTTTGTGCAGATGTTTGATGTTGCGTTTTCTCTCCGGATGTGCTGTTCGCGAGTCTGCAGTACCATTACGTAGCCGTCTCTTCCCTGTCTGTCAACCGTTTTCCCGGCTATTCTTCCGGGCATCTTTCTTATATACTTCTTCATCGAGGTGAATATGCCGAGATGTGGACCTCCGAAGCTCATAGGAATACCGAGACACTGTCCCTCTGCAGTTGCAATATCGACGTTGTATTCGCCGGGTGTTTTCAATAGTCCCAGGGATATCGGGTCGAAGCTTAATATTACGATAACCCCGTATTTATGGGCGATTTCTACGAATTTTTCTACTTCTTCGAGATTTCCGAGAAAGTTGGGATGTTGAATCGCAATGCATGCAGTTTCTTCATTGATTTTACTTATTTTTTCTGAATCCGTAATGCCTTCCTGAAGAGGAAGTACTTCAAGAGGATATGTTTTACCGAGGTATGTTTTTACCACTTCCAGATAATAAGGGTTAATCCCGTCGGAAACAACCACTTTATTTCTTGTGCCGTTTATCGAAAGAGCCATAAATATCGCTTCCGCAAGAGCGGTCGCCCCGTCATAGATGGAAGCGTTCGAAACTTCCATTCCCGTCAATTCGCAAATCAGAGATTGGTACTCGAAAGCTGCCTGTAGGGTGCCCTGAGAAACTTCCGGTTGATAAGGGGTGTAAGAAGTATAGAACTCGGCTCTTCCCGTGAGGTGTCTTATTGCTGACGGAATATAGTGGTCGTACACTCCTCCGCCTGCAAAAACGATTAAATCTTTGTTGAGTTTAGCCATTTCCGACATTTCTTTTTTGATTTCCATTTCTGAAACGGCAGGAGGTAGATTTAGAGATTTTTTTAGTCGCAATTTTTCGGGAATTCCGGAGAGTAAGTCTTCTACACCCTTGCCTATCGTTTTTAGCATTTCTTCCCGCTGGTTTTCGTTTATCGGGATAAAGTTCATTCTTCTTGTATTGATTTTCTGTATTCGGAAGCGTCAAGCAGAGTATCCAATTCTGCCATGTCCGATATTTTGATTCTTACTATCCACCCTGCGTCATAAGGGTCTTTATTTATGAATTCCGGTTTTGAATCGAGTTCTTTGTTTACCTCTGTTATTTTTCCTGAAACCGCGGCATAAAGGTCTGTTACTGTTTTTACGGCTTCAATCGTAGCAATGGGGTCACCCTGAACAACTTCCATTCCGACTTCCGGTAATTCGATGTATACTATATCCTGTAGCTCGGATTGAGCGTAGTCTGTTATGCCTTCGATTATTTCGTCATCTTCTTTTCTCGCCCATTCGTGGTCTTCGGTGTAAAAAAGGTCTTTCGGTATTTCCATTATCCCTCCTTTTCTGTTTGTTGGTCAGTTAATCCGTTGGTCTGTTGATCCGTTTTAATTTATAGTTTTCCATTTTGATATTTTATTTTTACATTATAGTTGCTTAGCTACACTGCAAGGTTCTTTCTTCTCATCGTCCCGCTCTTCCAGAATGGCAATTTTGTGATATTTCCCTTTATCAATTCATTCCTGCCCTGTATCTCTACCCCGGTTCCTTCTTTTTCGAATGGTTTATTTATATAACCCATTGCAATCGAACAGGTTAAATCTGGAGAGTAATTTCCGCTCGTTATTATGCCGGCTTCTTTTTGGTTTACCAGTATCTTATAACCGTGTCTTGGTATTTTTTTTCCTGGCACTAAAATTCCCACGAGTTTTCTTGTAGTTCCCTCTTTTCTTTGTTTTAATAAAACATCTTTACCTATGAAATCTTTTTTGTCCAGTGAGACAACCCAGGACAGGGTTGCTTCGAGTGGTGTCGTTTCTCTTGTTATATCGTTTCCGTACAGGCAGTATCCCATTTCCAGACGTAAGAGGTCTCTTGCGCCCAGCCCGCAGGGTAAAATACCTTCTTCTTTTCCTGCTTCCATAATTTTGTCCCAGATTTCTTCCGCCTCTTCGCTTTTGCCGTATATTTCGAATCCGTCTTCTCCGGTATATCCGGTTCTGGAAAGCAGGACTTCAATTTTTCCTATGGTTTCTTCTCTCAAATGGTAAAAGTTTAAATCTGATGGATCCTCTTTTACTATTTTTGCGATTATTTTTTGCGAATTTGGCCCCTGAACTGCAAGTTGAAAATACCTTTTGCTAATATTTTGTATTTTTACCTTGCTCTTCCCGTGTTGTTGGATCCATTTAAAATCGGTTTCCTGGTTTGCTGCGTTGACTACAATAAAATATCTCTCCGGAAGATTATATACGACAAGGTCGTCTATTATTCCCCCGTTTTCGTCCAGCATTGTTGTATATTTCGCCTGAAATCTCTTTAGTTTTGTTATGTCGCTGGTTACCAGGTAATCGATAAATTCCGCTCTATTATTGCCGCTTATCTCTATTTCACCCATATGTGATACATCGAATAGACCTGCGGAATTTCTTACTGCTCTTGTCTCTTCGAATATGGATGAGTATTGCATGGGCATTTTATACCCGGCAAAATCTACCATGGTGGCATTCAGTTTCACGTGTTTGTTGTATAACGGTGTCTTATTTTTTTCTACCATAATTCAAGTAATAAAAATTAGTATTGTAAACAGATGAAATTTGTCAAGGGCTTTTCTTAAAACGTGACCCCAAGAAAAACGGATGACCTGTGTTTCTCTGCGTCCTCTGTGTGAATTAAAGTTTCGGATTTTAAGTTTCGTGTTTCGAATGGAAATTAGTTAGTGGTTAGTGGGTGGGTAGGTTGGTGGGTTTTAAAAACAAAACAAAAAAATCCTGTTTATCTTGTTAATCCTGTCTAAATATTTGGTGTTTTTAGGTGGGAGTTAAAGAAGCAAAAATATTTTTTCATCCGTGTAAATCCGTGTTTATCCGTGGCTAATTATTTAATGGTGTGTTGGGTGAACGCTCAAATTGCCTTGACTTTTAGTTTTTATTATTTATAATTTCTTCTAATGGATTATTTTATGCTGCTTCGCCCCAGTTTATTTCTCCCTTTGTGGATTTTTTTTCTCCTTGGAGCTTATTTCGGAGAGGGAGAAATTTCTTTAAAGGCAGTAATGGTCTTTGTTCTTTATACGCTGCTTATGGGGGGAATTTATATATTAAACCAGATTGTCGATAGAGAGTCGGACAGAAGAAACGAAAAATTGTTTTTACTGTCGGAAGATTATATCCCTCTTCGGAATGCTTATATAGAGATGGTAACGCTTTTCGTTTTATCGATATCGGGAGCTTTTTTCCTCGGTAAATATGTTTTTATCGCTTTTCTGATTTCTTTCTTTCTGGGAATCACCTATTCGATTCCTCCTTTTGCAACAAAAGGAAAACCTTTTCTGGATATCGTCTGGAACGCTTCCGGATACGGACTCCTTGCTTTTATCGTTGGGTGGCTTTCTGCCGCTTTACCTTCCGGCTCGATGTTGATTCGCGGAATCCCATATTTTTTTGCCGTATCTGCAGTTTTTGTCAATACTACCATACCTGACATAGAAGGAGACAGAGAGGAAGGCAAAATTACTACCGGCGTTTTCCTGGGGAAGAAAAACACCCTTTTGCTTGGAATTTTTTTTGATCTGTTAGCGGTGGTTATTTCCTGTTTGTTGAAAGATTATATATGTCTTATCGGAGCGGGGCTTGCTTTGCCTATATTCTTATTCGCATACATCAAACAGACAAAAAAATCGATACTTTTTTCTTTCAGGGCAATTCCTTTAATACTTGCCATTCTGGTTTTCATTATAACCCCGATAATAATTCCGCTTTTCGCACTTGTATTAGGAGTCCAGAAGTACTATTATAAGAGGAAGTTCAATATAAATTACCCGGCTATTTTTAGCGGAGAAAACAAGGATTTTTAAAAATATATGATGACATTATTTTTATTGATTTCCGCCCTTTCACCTGAACTTGATTCGCTTTTATTTAGAGCAATCAATTGTTCATATGTGGAAGATTTTTCCTGTGCTGAATCTCTTTTAACTATTGTAAAAAAACAGGAAATCGCTCACCCTGCTCCATATTTTTTGCTGTCGTCTCTATATGAAATGATGTGGGTTGATATGGGCGAAAATTCTTATAAGGAAAAGATATTCATATACGCAGATTCAGCCATCGATAAAGGGAAAAAATGGATTAAGAAAAACCCGCAGGACCCGTGGGGATATTTCTTCGTTGGCGGAAGTCATACTATTAAGATTTTTTATTATGTTGTCAGGGAAGATTACTTCGGTACCATTCTTTTGATTAATCCGGCAATTTATTACCTGGAAAAGGCAGCGGATATAGATTCCAGTCTGGCTGATATTTATCTGGGTTTGGGAGGTTGGGAATATATGAAAGGGCATTTTCCTTTTATGGGAAAAGATAAAGAGAAGGGGCTTACAATGATAAAGAGGGCTATTTCAGACGCCAGATATGTTTCCCTGTATTCGTCGCTGGCTTATGCCAACATATGTATAAAGGAAGAAGATTATGACGAAGCCATACCGATGCTTGTAGATTTACTTGATTCTTTCCCCGATTCAAGGACTTTTACCTGGCCTCTTCTAAAAGCTTATTACGAGAAAAAAGATTACACAGAAGCTTTAAATACTGCGGAAAGGCTTATCATCATTTCTGCAGAAAACAATTTTTCGAATTTTGAAGCACATTACTATAAAGCGAAGATACTTTTTGACCTCGGGATGCTGAAAGAAGCTTCTCTTATTGCCGATGAGGCTCTAAATATTGAGGTCAGGGAAGATATGCTGCATGTTAAAGACATAAAAAAGGACCTTATTCGGCTCAAACTTGAGGTAAAAAAGAAGTTAGGAGAAGCTTAGCAGTAGGCCGAAAAGGTCTTGACATATCAAATTTATAAGGTAAAATTACCTAATTAGCCGGAGTGGCGGAACCGGTAGACGCATCGGACTTAAAATCCGGTGGAGAATTCTCTCCGTGTCGGTTCAAATCCGACCTCCGGCATGAAAATTTTTATATCGAACGATGAAATGGTTTGAAAGAAGGAAAAAAGTCGAGAAAGAAAGCAAAAAGAAAGAGATTCCCGACGGAGTATGGATAAAGTGTGACTCCTGTGGAGAGATACTTTATAAGAAAGAAGTCGAGAAGAATCTAATGGTTTGCTCAAAGTGTAATTTTCATTTTAGAGTAAACAGTGCTTTTTATAAAAAATTGCTGCTTGATGAGGGTACTTTTAAGATTTTTGATGAAAATATTAGAACTACAGACCCTTTGCAGTTTAAGGGTTACAAAAAAAAGATTGAGGAGGCAAGAAGGAAAACCTCTTTGACTGAGGCTGTAACATGTGGTGAAGCTAAAATCGATGGTAGAGATGTTGAAGTGGCTATTATGGATTTTTCTTTTATTGGCGGGTCGATGGGGGCGGTTGTAGGAGAGAGAATTAAGAGGTCTATTGAAAGAGCTGGTAAAGCCGATTTGCCCCTTTTGATAGTTAATGCCTCCGGCGGCGCAAGGATGCAAGAAGGGATTCTTTCCTTGATGCAGATGGCAAAAACTGCGACAGCTCTAAATAAATTGAAAACGCCATACATTTCTGTTCTTACCAACCCCACAACTGCAGGAGTACTGGCTTCTTACGCTTCACTTGGAGATATTTTAATCGCGGAACCCGGTGCACTTATAGGATTTACTGGCGCAAGAGTAATAAAACAAACAATAAAGAAAGAATTGCCTGAAGGGTTCCAGAGAGCGGAGTTCATGCTGGAGCATGGTCTCGCAGATATGGTCGTATCGAGAAAAGACCTCAGGCAAACCATTATTTCTCTTCTATCTCATTTTTGCTAAAAATTCAAATATGTTTAAAAGAGAAGCTGAAATTATTAATTCTTTGGGTATTCATGCCAGACCCGCCTCGATGATTGTCAAGATAGCTTCTTCTTTCGGTTCCCATGTAGAATTGGAGAAAGACGGAGTTAGAGTCAACGCTAAAAGCATTATGGGTGTCTTGATGCTGGCCACCGAACAGGGGGAAAAATTGACGATTATAGCCGAAGGCAAAGATGAAAAAGAAGCGGTAGAGGCTCTCCTTGAGCTGATAGAGAAGAGGAAATTCGATGAAGAATAAGATATTTAGAGGAATACCTGCTTCTCCTTCTATTGCCATAGGCAAAAGTTTTCTGTATTCAACTAAAGAGATTGCTTTTTCTTCCCGAAGAGAAAAAAAAGAGGTCAAAGAGGAAATGACAAATTTCGAGAAAGCAAGACTTCTGGCCTCGAAACAATTACGAAGCCTTAGAGTCGAATTGAAGAAAGCAAGCGACCCTGTGAGTTCGAGATTGATAGATGTTCAGTTGCTTTTCTTAGAAGACCCACTTTTATTAAATTCGGTAGAAAAAAGAATCAAAGTACAAAGAGAATCTGCGGAAGAAGCCATAGTTAATTTTGCGGAAAGTCTGGAAGAAGATTTTCGGGATATCCCGAACAGCTATATTGCAGAGCGTTACCTGGACGTAAAAGACGTTGTCGATAGATTGTTGAAGAATTTGCAGGATGAAGAAACGGATACGGAGTTGGGTAGCTTCGGAGAGATTATGGTTGCTGAGAGTTTTAATGCTTCTACTGTGCTGCAAATGAGTAAAGCAGGAGTCGTCGGACTAATAGCCGAAAAAGGGGGCAGGACTTCTCATTTTGTCATACTTGCAGAAGCATTGGATATTTCGGCTGTTGTTGGCGCTAACGGAGTTACCGATAATATTGAAACAGGTGATGAGGTAATAGTAGATGGTATCAGTGGTGTCATAGTGGTTAATCCCGATGAGGATACCAAAAGAAGGTTTGAGCGAAAGAAAGAAGAAACCGCAGCGATTCAGAAGAAATTTCTCGAGAAAAAAGACCTTCCGGCTACCACTATCGACGGTTATTCCATTGATATTTCGGCGAATATCGAATTGCCGGTGGAACTTCCTTTCATTAAAAAATACGGGGCAAAGGGAGTAGGACTTTTGAGAACGGAGTTTCTTTTTCTTACTTCTAAAGCGATTCCGAATGAGAAAGCTCAGTATGATTTCTATTTGAAAGTAGCAGAGCATGCTTTTCCGGATTATGTCATAATTAGAACCCTTGATCTTGGAGGAGATAAGGTTTTTAAGACGAAAGTTCAGGAGGAGAATCCTTTTTTAGGATGGAGGGGGATTCGCTTTACTCTTGCAAACGAGAAGATTTTTAAAGACCAGTTGAGGGCGATACTGAGGGCTTCGGCAAAAGGTAATGTCAGGATTCTTATTCCAATGGTTTCGCAGGTGGAAGAAATTTTAAAGGTTAAGGATATAATAGGAAAAATTAAGACTGAGCTAAAAAAAGAAGGTGTAGCTTTTGATGAAAACATTGAAATAGGAGCGATGGTTGAAGTTCCTTCCGTCCCTTTAATGGCGGATCTTTTTTCCGGAGTGGTAGATTTTTTCTCGATAGGGACGAACGACCTGACCCAGTATACTCTTGCAGTCGATAGGGGCAATAAAAAGATATCGGGTCTTTTCGACCAGCTTGACCCTTCAGTTATTTCTCTGATGAAAATGACGGTACAGAAAGCTCATCATAATAATAAATGGGTTGGAGTTTGCGGCGATATAGCTGCCGATGTAATTGCCCTGCCAGTACTTATAGGAATGGAATTGGACGAACTTTCTTTACCTCCGAGTTTCATACCACAAATTAAAAATGTTATAAGGGGTCTAAGCTTGAAGGAATGCAAGGATTTGTTGAAGGATGTAGAGAAAAAAGCATCGGCAAAAGAAGTAAGGGAATTTTTGAAAGAAGAGATGCTTAAAAGATTTCCTTCGCTCAAAAACATATTAGTGGAGGTTGAAAATGATTGAAATTATCGATGATTTGTCCCAACAAATCGAAGAGGCTGTCAAGATTGGTTCTTCGGTAGATTTCGATTTCAAGGGCATAAAAAATGTGTGTATCGGAGGTATGGGAGGTTCTTCTGTGGGAGGGGAACTGCTTCAGGGACTTGCCGAAAAGTATTCTAAAATACCGTTTTCCATTGTGCGGGATTATGAATTGCCCAGTTTTGTCGGCAGTAAGACCTTGATGATCATAGTGAGTTATTCGGGTAACACGGAGGAGATTTTATCTCTTCTCGACCAGGTCGGAAATAAAGCTAAGATTTTATGCGTTACAAGTAACGGAATAGTTGAAGATAGAGCTAAAGAGGAAAAATTGCCTCTTATATTGATTCCAAAAGGATATCCTCCGAGAGGAGCAATTGCTTATCTGTTTTTCCCTATACTGGAAGTCTTAAGGAAATCGGGCATAATTAAGATGAAAAAAGATGACATTGACGAGGTTATAAGGATTCTCAAGGATAATGTGGAACCAGCAAAGATTTGGGCGGAAGAAGTCAGTATCAGGCTAAAAGAGAAGCTTCCTTTCATATATTCTATCTATGATTTTAGTGCGGTTGCAAAGAGGTGGTGTACTCAACTTAACGAAAACTCAAAATCTCTTGCTCACTTTGCCGTATTTTCGGAGTTAAATCACAATGAAATAGTGGGCTGGGAGAACCCAAAAGAGATTCTTAAGAGGATTTTCATTTTTATTCTCAGGGATAGAGAAGAGAAGGAAAAAATTAGGAAACGCATCGAAATTACTACCGAGTTAATTAAGGAATCCGCAGGAGAAATCGTGGATGTGTATGCAGATGGTAAGTCTCTGCTTGCTAAAATTTTTTCTCTCATACAGAAAGGCGATTATCTTTCTTTCTATCTTGCCAATAATTACAAAGTTGACCCTCTTCCTGTTAAAAGGATACAAGAGCTAAAAAGAAGGCTGGCTGAATGACGGTTATTATACCTCTTGCCGGCTATGGAATTCGCCTCAGACCCCTGTCTTTCAGCATACCAAAGGCTCTTCTGCTCTGCGGCGGCGATACCGTCCTTGGCTGGATACTGGAATCTATAGATTCTCTCTCCCCATCGGAAATAGTTCTGGTAATAGGTTATAAGGGAGATGTGATTCGCGATTGGGTACGCGAACACTACGGAAATTTGCCTATTAAGTGGGTAGTGCAGGAAGAGGCAAAAGGCCTGGGGCATGCGGTCTGGATGGCAAAAGAGGTAGTCTCGCCCGAAAGCGAAGTTTTGATATACCTTGGAGATTCAATATTCGATTTAGAGTGGGATATAATCAAGCAAGGAAAGGACAATTTTATCGCAGTAAGAGAAGTCGAAGATCCGAAAAGGTTTGGCATAGTTAAATTAAAAGGAGATGTGATTCTCGATCTGGAAGAAAAACCGAAAAAGCCTTCTTCCAATCTTGCGGCAGTCGGGCTTTATTATATTGAAAAATGGGACCTTCTATATCAGCACCTCAATTATCTGATTGAAAAAGACATTAAAACCAAGGGTGAATATCAACTGACGGATGCCTTTAAACTTATGTTAGAAAAGGGAAATATTGAACTTAAAAAGCTTACCGTTAAGAGATGGTATGACTGCGGTAATATAAATAGCCTGCTCCGGACAAATGCGGCTATTTTGAAAGACTGTCCGAAGTGGAGCAAAAATAAAAAACAAATAAAAAATTTATCATATACTAATAATTCTTCTATATTAAAAAATTCAAATGTGGGGCCTTTTGTAGCTGTGGGAGAAAATTCATTAATAGAAAAATCAAGTATTAAAAATTCTATCATCGGAAATGGGGCGAAGATTGTGAACTCGGATATTTTTGATTCGGTTGTAGGCGATAACGTCGAGATTGTAAATGCAACAGGGAAATTTATAGTTGGTTCCAATTCGTTAATCAAAGGAAAGGAGTGTTCATAAGTGAAAAGAATAATAACAAGCGAGTCGGTAACCGAAGGGCATCCCGACAAGATTTGCGACCAGGTTTCGGATGCCGTTCTGGATGAGATTTATAAGAATGACCCCAATCCCGAAAGGGCGCGGGCCGCGATAGAGGCTCTGACGACAAGGGGTATTGTATTGGTTTCCGGAGAGATGGCTACTTCGATTTATGTAGATGTTCCAAATCTCGTTAGAGACCTTTTAAAAAAAATCGGATATACGAAAACGGAATATCATTTTACTTTTGAAACCTGCGGGATTATTACCATGATTCAAGGACAATCCTCGGATATAGCTCTCGGTGTTGATAAGGGAGGTGCAGGGGACCAGGGAATGATGTTCGGATACGCCACCAGAGAAACAAAAGAACTGATGCCTCTTCCTATTATGCTGGCGCATAAGCTGGTTAAAAAACTGGCTGATAAAAGAAAGTCAGAGGAAGACCATTTCCTGCGACCTGACGGGAAATCTCAAGTGTCAGTCGAGTATGTTGACGGAGTTCCCGAAAGAGTCGATACGGTTTTGATTTCCGCTCAATGTGACCCTCAGATTGAAATGTCCAAGCTTAAAGAATATATAATAGAAGAAGTTATAAAGCCGACCATACCCGGAAAGTTTTTGGATGCCAAGACTGAATATCTTGTCAATCCTACCGGCAGATTCGTCATAGGAGGACCTCAGGCTGACACAGGGGTAACCGGCAGGAAAATCATGGTTGACACTTACGGAGGTTTGGGTAAGCACGGAGGAGGATGTTTCTCGGGGAAAGACCCGACCAAAGTTGACCGCTCCGCTGCCTATATGGCAAGATACGTCGCTAAGAATATTGTTGCCGCCTCTATAGCCGATAAGGTGGAAATACAGATAGCGTATGCAATCGGGATGGAACAACCTGTTTCGATATATATTGATTCGTTCGGTACAGGAACCGTATCCGACGAAAAGATTTTGAAAGCCGCCAAAAGCGTTTTCGATTTTCGTCCCAGAAAGATAATAGAACAGTTGAATTTACTCCGTCCTCAGTATCTGGATACGGCATGTTACGGACATTTCGGGAGAGAAGATAAAGACTTCCGATGGGAAGCAACCGATAAAGCTTCCGAATTGAAAGGAGAAATAGGATAATGGAATACGATATAGCTGATGAGTCTTTGGTAGATAAAGGTATTAAGAGAATCGAGTGGGCTTCGAGTTTTATGCCGGTTCTGAAAAGCATAAAGGAAAAATTCGAGAAAGAGAAACCTCTTAAAGGCGTATCGATTGCCGCGTGTTTGCATGTTACCACGGAGACCGCGAATCTTATGATAACGCTGAAAGCCGCGGGAGCAAAAGTTGCTCTGTGTGCATCAAATCCTCTTTCGACGCAGGATGATGTCGCCGCAGCGCTGGTAAAAGAATTCGATATTCCGGTTTTCGCCAAGCATGGTGCAGACAGGGAAACCTACTACCGTCACATAAATAGCGCTCTTAAAAACGGTCATGATATAACTATGGATGACGGAGCAGACCTCGTTTCCACCCTGCACAATGATTACAAATCGGAGTTAACCAATGTCATAGGTGGTACGGAAGAGACGACAACCGGCGTAATCAGACTCAGGGCGATGGCTAAAGAGGGAGTGCTTGGCTACCCTGTGATAGCGGTAAACGATTCGATGACCAAGTATTTGTTCGATAACCGTTACGGTACCGGGCAGTCCACGATTGACGGTATCTTGCGAGCTACGAATTATCTTCTTGCCGGCAGCGTTTTTGTGGTGTTCGGGTTCGGCTGGTGCGGAAAAGGAGTTTCGAAGAGAGCAAGCGGTATGGGTGCCAGGGTGATTGTTGTTGAAGCCGACCCTGTCAGGGCTCTTGAAGCCGTTATGGAAGGTTATGATGTTATGCCGAAAAAAAAAGCATCAGAAGTAGGCGATATATTCGTGACTGTTACCGGTGACAAATGGGTTATTACGGAAGATGAAATGAAGAGAATGAAAGACAACGTCATAATAGGCAATTCCGGGCATTTTAACGTCGAAATCAAACTTGAAGATCTTGAAGAAATGAGCGGGGCGAAAAAAGAGATAAGAGAGAATGTAACTCAATATGAACTTAAAGACGGAAAAAGAATTAACCTTCTTGGCGGAGGCAGATTGGTAAATCTTTCGTGTGCCGAGGGGCATCCGGCAGTTGTAATGGATATGAGCTTTGCCAATCAGGCTAATGCGGCCGTTTACTTAACTCGCGAAGCGAAAAAGATGGAAAAAAAGGTATATACTCTGCCGGCGGAAATCGACAAGGAGATTGCCCATCTGAAGCTTAAAACGATGGGGATTGAAATCGATGATTTGACGGAAGAACAGAAAAAGTATCTCAGCTCCTGGGGAGAGGGAACTTAATTTTAGATTAATGCGTGAGCTTTCGATAAGTTTCTTTTTACTTTTTTTATTGTTCGTTTGTCTGGATGTTTCTACGACGTCTTATTCTTTTGGAATGAGAAATGCCCTTTTTGAAGAAATCGATAATAGGATTTCCCTGGGCGCGGCAAATATAAAAGGGGCAATCAATAAGAACGGAAAGATAGAGCTGGATCTAAAAAAAATTTATCCCGTTCTTACGGAATACTCGCTTGGCTGGGTAGAATTGTTTGATTCCAAGAAAAATTTTATCGTGTCGTCGGACTACAAGGTGCGTTTTTTACCGGAACCGTTTCCCGATACAACCGGATTTTGGGGATGTCGATATGGTTTGTTTACATTTGACGGAGGATATCTGATTGTTAGCGCTTCGGAAGAAGAACTTGCCGTGCTCAAAAGGGTTTCCCGTGTTTCATTGTTTCTTAGATTGACGGTATATTCCTCGTTTATCGCTCTTGGCTTTTATATCTTCTGGGTATTTTCCTATCCTTTTAGAAAAGTCAGAGAAGTTACAGGAAAAAAAGGGCAAAATATAGACTACACAATGAAGACAATCAGGGAAATGGTGAAAGACTATCGGGAGAAGTTGAAGAGTGTAAAAGAAAGAGAAAAAGAATTGAAACAACGACTTTTTCTATCAAAATTGGGAGAGAATTTATCACAGGTTCTTCATGAAATCAGAAATGCTACCGGTGCTATCTTTGGGTTCGGAAAACTTGTAGAAAATGAAGAAATCAAAAAAGGAATTCTTGAAGAAACCAGTCGTTTGAATGATTTTTCCATGCATCTTTTATCCCTTTCCGGACCTCTCAAACCTAATATGGAAGAGATAAATATCGGAGATTTGATAAATGAGGCAATGAGGAGGTTGGATAACGATAAAAACGTCGAAATAAAAGTTCGCATACCGGACAATATTAAATTGAATGCAGACGGAGAACTGATAGGCAGGGCAATTTATAACATAATCGATAATGCTCTGGATGCCTGTATGGGAAAAGGAAAAGTTTTTGTTTCGGTTGAAGAGAAGAAAGAAAAAATTAATATTATAGTGGAAGATACCGGAGTAGGAATGGATAAAAAAACTTTATCGTCCGTTTTCGATCTGTTTTTTACAAAAAAAGACGGAGGAGTCGGAGTCGGAATGGCAGTTGCAAAGAGAATTATAGAATCCCATGACGGGGATATTAAGGTGAAGAGCAGATTGGGGAAGGGGAGTAAAATCACAATAACTCTTCCGCGAGGGTCAAATGAATAAGGTTCTTCTTGTCGAAGATAACGAAAATTTCAGAAAAATGCTTGAGCTCAATTTTAAAAAGGCAGGCATTGCCTTCGAGTCCTGTGCTTTGGCAAAAGAAGCATTCGAGGTTTTCAACCGTGATATATTTTCGGTGGGTGTTTTTGACCTTAAGCTTCCGGATATGGACGGATTGGAACTGTTGACGCAAATTCTTGAGGTCGCGCCGGAGTTCCCTGTTTTTATAATAACGGCTTATGGTGATATCAAGACCGCAGTGGAAGCAGTGAAAAAAGGAGCTTCGGATTTCATACAGAAGCCTTTTGACCCGGATTTTCTGATTGATAAAATCCAAAAAGGAATAAAAGAAAAGATTTTTCCTTCCGAGAAAAAAATAGTAGGGGATTCTCCTCTCCTGGCAGAAGCAATAGCTCTTGCTAAAAAAGTGGCGGCAACCGACCTTACGGCTTTCCTTTTCGGACAGAGCGGTACAGGTAAAGAGTTGTTTGCCAGAGCTATTCACCGGTGGAGTCCGAGAAAAGATGCTCCCTTTGTTGTATTAAATTCTGCCGCAATACCCGATACTCTTCTTGAAAGTGAGTTGTTTGGAATAGAAAAAGGGACTGCCACCGGGGTTTCCAAAAGAATAGGTAAAATATCCCAAGCCGGCGGAGGAACACTTTTCTTTGATGAAATCGGCGATATGCCCCTTCTGCTTCAATCTAAAATTCTGAGAGTTATCGAGGAAAAGGAGTTTGAAAGAGTAGGGGGAAGAGAAAAAATAAAGGTTGATGTAAGGATAGTTTGCGCTACCAATAGGAATTTAGAAGCCCTGGTTGAGGAGAATAAATTCAGGGAAGACTTATATTACAGGCTGAATGTTTTTCCCATTCACCTGCCTCCTCTTAAAGAGAGACTTGAGGATATCGAAACACTTGTTAAGTATTTTATAAATCTATATGGTGGGAGTATCCGGGGTAAAGTTGAGGGTATAAGTGATAAAGCTTTAATGAAATTGAAGCAGCACCAGTGGAAGGGAAACGTGCGTGAACTTGAAAATGTCGTAAAGAGAGCTTTAATAATTTGCGAAAGCAATATGATTGAGGAAGTAGATATTATTTTTCACGGCAAAAGAAAAGAAGATAAGAGAATCGAAAGTTTCAATCTTCGGGAAATTGGCGAAAGAGCAAAAAAAGAAACAGAAATCAGAATTATCATAGAAGCGCTGAGGCAATCCGAGGGTAATAAGGCGGAAGCCGCACGGCTTCTTAACATTTCATACAAAACTCTTTTCAATAAAATCAACGAATACGACCTGGA
>CAZGBM010000051.1:0-12773 GCA_964523975.1 uncultured bacterium
ACGAACCAACGAGCCAACTAAAAAAAGTAACAACGAATCACACTGATAACACAAATACTTTTAATTTTTTACAAAGAAATCCTAACCCCGAAATCCTAATTTAACAATTTTGCTTTTTTTGATTTTTCATTTTCGTTGACTATCCCTGGGGTCAATTACTTGACTTGCCTTTCCTGAAGATTACAATCATTCCTTCTACGATTATCCACAGATTGAGGGCAAGTATTATCAGGTTGAGAATTGATAAGAGATAGTTATGGCTGCTGGTGAAGTTTATCTGGTTTATTATGATAGCCCAGGTCGTTATGAACGCCATAAATGCACAGGGTATGCCCGAAACGAGGAATTTTATGCCACCTTTACCTTTCAACCAGATTGTAATTACAAGTAGTGCCAGAGCTGCGAGCGTCTGGTTTGTTGCTCCGAACATTGGCCAGAGTTTTAAAGCTCCGTTTCCGCTTGCGCCCGTAGCGAAAGCAAGGAGCCCTGCGGTTAATACAGCAACAGCTGTAGCAAAATGGCGATTCCGAAAAATTTTAATTTCTCCGAATAATTCTGACAAAACGTATCTCTGAATTCTGGCTGCGGTATCGAGAGTGGTCCCGGCAAAGGATACTATAAAAACACCCATAATTGAGATTGCAACAGTTTTGGGTATTCCTATCGAGTTTATCATATTTGCGGCACCGATTACGAATGCGGAAACATTTGAGGCGAGTCCGCCGGCAGCCGACCATGAAGAGTAATGGGCTGTCCATGCAGGGATACCTTTTAAAAGGTTTCCTTCCCCGCTTTGATATGCCATTCCTATACCTGCGGCAACCGCAACCAGTACGAGCGTGGCAAGAATTCCCTCGGTTACCATACCGCCGTACCCTACCATCTGACTGTCAGTTTCTTTTCTGATTTGTTTTGCCGAAGTTCCGGAAGAAACGAGGGAGTGAAAGCCCGATACCGCTCCGCAGGCAATTGTTATAAATATAAAAGGCACTACTGGCGGAGCCCCCACCGGGGAGAGATTAATTGACGGAGCTACGAGATGAAAGTTTGGACTTCTAAAAGCGGAAGCAAACACTCCTGCAAAGAGAAGAAATAGAGCAAAAAGAAGTTGATGTGAATTTATGTAATCTCTTGGTTGAAGCAGAGTTGTTACCGGTAGCATAGAGGCTATGTACGCGTAAATGAGTAAAATTATCGTCCATATGCCTGTTGCCGGAATTTTCCCAAGCCCGGGTAAGCTAATAGGTATAGCGGTCCCTATTATTATTGTTGCATACATAAGAATAACCGCAATAATAGAAAATAAAGCCAAATTTCCATTCTTTTTGTAAACTATCCATCCCAGCCAGACTGCTATCGGTACCTGGAACCACATCGGAAAAACGGATTCCGGGAACATGTTGAAAATCAATGCTATTATAAGACCAAAAACGGCTATTACCACAAGGAGTTCAATAAAGACAATGGAGAAAAAGGCTCTTCTCGTCCTTTTGTTTATATATTTACCGGTTATTTCCGAAATCGATTTTCCCTGGTTTCTAAGGGAAAGAACAAGTGAACCAAGGTCATGGACTCCGCCGATTACCAATGTCCCTATGACAATCCATAGTATTGCAGGTACCCATCCCCAGATGATACCGATTGCGGGTCCGACAATCGGACCCGTACCAGCAATGGAAGCGAAGTGATGTCCGAATATAATTTCTTTTCTTGTGGGTACATAATCAACTCCGTCTTCGTATTCATAGGCAGGTGTCTTGTTTTTATCGTTTAATTCGAATATTTTTCTGGAGATAAAAGTTCCGTAAAACTTGTAAACGATAAAAAATGTAATAAAACATACAACAACGAGTAGAATAACATCCATTATATCCCCCTTTTGTGGAGTTTTAATCTTTCTGATATTTTTTTATAAACCGTTAATTTCGTTTTCATAAGAAAATTAAATATTAAAAATTAAAAAGCAAAATGACAAATAAAAATGTAAAATAGACTTTTTACTTACAACAAAATATTTAAACTGAAAAATACGGATTTTCTATTACCCCACAACACCCCATTTTTTTTAACAACAAATTACACAAATTTCACAAATAAATTTAAGAATAATCATTTTTATTAATTATAGAAGATAAAATCCGTTTTTTAAATATTCGTGTTATTCGCCTGCCCCGTAAGGAAGAATGACTGTATTGGGGTGTGATTCGTTGTTCCTTTACTTTTTTAAATTCATTTTTGAATTTTGATTTGTATTTTTCCATTTTGATATTTGATTTTTACATTTTGTAGATTTTATTGCTTTGTGAGCTTTTCAGTTAATTCTCTTCATCCGCAATTCTGTTATTTTGGAATTTAATGTGCTTCATTCCAATTTTTGCCGAAAAAACAATCTACTTTTAGAGGTATTTTAACCGATGCTCCGGCATCTTCCATAGCGGACATTATAAGGTTTTTTGATTCTTCTTTTTCGATTAACGGTACTTCAAAGAGTAATTCATCGTGTATCTGGAGAATCATTATTGTTTTTAACATCTTGTTTTTCAATCTCTTGTCAATCAATATCATTGCTTTTTTTATTATATCGGCCGCACTACCCTGTATGGGTGTATTTATTGCTATCCTTTTTCCATATTCCATTTCCCGGAGGCTTTTTAGTTCAGGTATAAGTCTTTTTCTGCCGAAGATTGTTTTAACGAATCCCGAGTTTATTGCATTGTCGATGGTTTCTTTTTGCCATTTTTCAACTCCGGGATGATTAGTGTAATATTTTTCTATCATATCGCTTGCTTCCGTGTTCGTAATTCCAAGTTGTTTGGAAAGTCCAAAGGGACTTATTCCATAGATAATTCCGAAATTCACAGCTTTTGCTTTTCTTCTCATTTCAGGAGTTATATCTTCCGGACCGGCGCCGAAAATTCTGCAAGCAGTCTGAAGATGTATATCAAGATTGTTTTCAAAATCACTTATTAATTTTTGGTCGTTTGAAATATACGCGAGTATTCGTAGTTCGATTTGAGAATAATCGCAGGAGAGAATAAGATGATATTCCGGGGCAATGACCGCTTCTCTGATTTTTCTTCCGTTTTCTGTCCTGATAGGTAAAGTTTGAAGATTCGGGTCGGTAGTTGTTAGCCTTCCGGTTGTCGCAACTGTCTGTTGGAACTCGTGATGTACTCTCCCGCTTTCTTTGTTGACGCAATTTATTAGTGGAATTACATATGCGGCCAGGAGCTTATCTAATTCTCTGAAATTGATTAGTTCAGGTATTACAGGGTGTTTTGAGGAGAGAGCCGTCAGCACTTCAAAGTCGGTTGAAAATCCGGTTTTTGTTTTTTTTACAGGAGCCAGTCCAAGTTTAACGAATAAAATTTCGCTCAACTGTTTAGGCGAGCGTACGTTAAACTGGCTTCCCGCAAGTTTATATATCTTTTCTTCAATGTTCTTCAGTTCTTTTCCTATGGAATTCCGCAAGTCGATTAACAGGTCTTTATCAATCAACAATCCATGATTTTCTATCTCATAAAGAACGGATATCAGTGGTTCTTCAATTTCCGTGTAAACTTTCAGGAGGTCGTTCTTTTTTAAATCATCAAATAACTTTTCATAAATTTCTTTCATTGAAACGGAAATCGATTCTCCTTCCTCAGCTGTTATTCCCTGTTCCAGAAGTATTCTTGAAAGAGAATGATTTTTACTGTTAGGGTAGAGTAAATAATGTATGATAGAAAGATCGAAAATTTTGTTCTTGGGATAAAAGCCGATTAAATGTGCAAATTTTTTTGCGTCTTCTAAAACAAGATGATTATTTTCAAATTCGGTAAACCGTATTCTGAGCTTATCTTTATCGGAAACTTCAACGTTGTTGTCTGTAGAAATAAAGAATTGGTCTTCATTATGGTATATAAATATTGGTTGCCCTTTTTTAACTTCGATTGAACTGACTATATTGAAGTTTTTAGGAGGTTCTTCTTTTTGCAGCCATTCTTCCATGAGTGAATAGAATTCAAAATACTTCAGTAAATTTTTTAATTTTTCCGTATCTATGCTTTTATACTTAATATCTGTTAATTTTTCGGGAATAGGTACATTTTTCTCAAGTTGAATTAAATTTTTCCATTGCAGAGCTTCTTCTTTTTTACCCGTAAGCTTAGCTCTGATACTGTTATTTTCAATTTGGTCGATATTTGAGAATATATTTTCAATGGAATCGAATTTGTTTACTAACATTGCTGCTGTTTTCTTGCCTATTCCTTTGATTCCGGGTATATTGTCGGAAGGGTCTCCCGAGAGTGCAAGGAAATCGTTTATTTTCCGAGGTGGAATTCCGAATTTCTCTTCAACTTTAATTCTGTCGTACCACTCAACGCCTTTTGTGTGCATATTAAGTACTTTAACATTGTCCGAAACAAGTTGCATCAGGTCTTTGTCCAGAGTAAATATTACCGTTTCTATGTTTTCTTTTCCGGCTCTTTCGGCAAGAGTGGCAATTATGTCATCTGCTTCATAACCTTCTTTGCTTATGACCGAAAATCCTGCAGATTCGCATAACTTATTTATATGTGGAAGTTGAGCGACAAGGTCTTCGGGAGTTTTCTCTCTTTTCGCTTTATACTCGGCGAATTCTTTTTCTCGGAAAGTCGGTCCCGGAAGGTCGAAACAAACTGCCGCGTAGTCCAACTTCAATTCTTCGGATAGTTTTTTTAAACTTCTGGCAAAGCCAAAGATTGCCGATGTTGGTTCCCCCCTGGAAGTTTTTAATGGGTTGTTGATAAATGCGTAGTGAGAACGATACGCAAGAGATGACCCGTCAATCAATAACAACAGCTTTTTCATAATTGAAATATAAAGTAGATTTAATCTAAGTCAAGCACCGCCACTCAACCCAGAAATAATCTCACACAGAGACACAAAGAACGCAGAGTTACACCACCCAGCCCATTATAAGTTTTGTTAAAAAAACATTTTGGTAAGACGTAACTCGTCATCCATGATTAGTCGTGTAAATCTATGGTTAAATACTCTTTTATCTCCATTTTTCTCTTATGAATTCTGTGATAGCTAGTATCCCGACAATTATTCCGAGATATCCGGTAAAAAATCTCCACGACATAACATAAACACCCAAGACGGATTTTGGCATCAGGTGTTTGAAAACCGCGACAGCACCTCCTTCCGCGAGACCGGTAGCTCCGGGTGTAGGCATGAAATTGACGGCATATGTTAGTATTATCTGAAGAATCGTTGCTTCAAAGAAAGGCGCTTCAATTCCAAGACCTCTTATCAGTAATGGAGCTGTCAGGAAATAAAAAGTCAGTGAAAGAAAAGAGGTAATGTATGCCTTGAGAAAAGTTAATTTTCTTTTCATATATTCATTTGTAAAAACTTCCTTAAACATTATGATGCCTTTTGCTCTACGTCCGAATTTGCGTTTTAACCAGGGAGTTTGAGTTAATAAGAAGAAGAAAATTATGGCTACTATTCCGTAGAATATAACTAAATATTTAAGAATTGCACTCATTATTCCGGATGTTACATACTGCCTGTAATAGTAAATGAAAGGAAGGAGAAGTGGCAAAACCATTGCAGAAAGAAGTCCGCGTGTAAAAATAGCGGCACTCCCTTCGGGTAATAATATGTTTTCTTTTTTACATACGTAGAGTTGAAAAGGTATTCCTCCAACCTGCATGGGAGTGATTGCTCCCAGAGGTAATCCTCCCATTGTGAAGTGGAAAGCTCCTCTCCAGGATAATTCTTTTCCGAGAGCTTCAACAATATAGCGTAGTCTCCATATATCAAAGAAAAATCTTCCTGCTGTGGAAAGAAAAGTTAGTGTTAAAAATAAAGGGGATATTTTCTTCAATTGTTCTATTGTGTCTTCGCTTATTGTGAAGAAAAGTATTACTGCGGCAGTCGCAAGAGACAAGAAAAGAAACAATCTGATTCCTTTCCATAATTTTTGTTTGGTTAATTCATTTTCCATCGATTTCTAACCCTCCCAATTTTAAGACATCCAAGGTCATAATTCCACCCACAAGAGCACTGAGATAGAAGGTGAAGAATCTCCAGAGTATTGTAAACACACCCAGTATGCCTTTTCCTGTGATTCCTACGAACATAATGGCGAAAACTCCTTCGGATACGCCTGCTGCTCCGGGTGTCGGAGAAAAGAAGGTAAACAATATGACTATAAATTGAAGAAATGCAATGCGTATGAAAGATACGTTTATTCCGACTCCTTTTAAAAGCAAAGGGGCAATAAAGAAGTAAGGAATGTAAGTAAGAAAAGTCAGGAGAAAATTTGCCACTGAGTGCCATTTTTTGTTTTTTACGAAATACCAGAACCCGTCCTTCATTTCTTTTATTTCTTTGAAAAGCTTGAATGTCCACTTTGTTGCTCTTCTTTTTTTTCCTTTTATCAATGTTAATCTGTACATTAATCTTTTGATGATATCCGGTTTGATAAGCGCAATTGCTATAATCAATACTATAATTGGGTAAACAATGAGGCTGTATTTCGACAGTATTTTGATAGAAGTCGTTTCATATTCTTTTGTAAGAATGGGGAATAGGAAAGGAAGAAGTATAAGCATCATTATTGAGTAAAAAATGGCTCGCAGAAGAATGATAAGAGTCCCTTTTCCGTAAGAGATACCGTCTCTTTTTAGTAGATATAATTGCACCGGTAGTCCGCCTGTTTGGAAGGGGGTGACTGCGGCGAGGAAAGCGCCGGTTAAGATAACCTCAATAGAAGTTTTCATGCTGCACCATTTTCCGGTTACTCCCTGACATAGAAGTGAAATTCTGCAAGCATCAAGTAAGGTGTGTATCATCCAGAAAATTAAGGCGAACAAAAGATAGAGAGGGTCCATTTTTTTAAAAGCGTATGAGATTTTTTGAACGATGTGGAGACTGAATTTCTTTCCCGGTTCGGGGTCCGAGAAAATCAGAAGAGCCAGCATTGTTACGATAACGAGTGCCAGAAACAGCTTAAGTCCTCTATGTATCTTTTTTTCTAAAGTAGCCATATGGGAAATTAAATATCAAAAATTAAAAAGCAAAATGAACAAAAACACACAGAGCCCACCTCTCTTACCCCCAAACTTTTTTAACCACAGAGAGCACAGAGTTTTTACTTATTTTTTTCCTCTGTGTTCTCAGTGTTTTTTTTCTTTTGTAATACAATTATCCCTCTGTGTTCTCTGTGGTAGATGTTTTTTTCTTTTTGAATTTTGATTTGTATTTTTCCATTTTTATATTTAATTTTTGCATTTTAGCGGGCTCTGCCGCGCTATGGTTTTATTTCCATATTATCGATGAGTCTTGCCTTGCCTACCCATACTGCCAATAAAATTCTCGCCGGTTGTTCGACTTTTTTGATTTTCCGAAGAGTTTCGGGATTGACAAATTCAATGTAATCTATTTTGGTATGTTTTTTTGAGTCGATCATTTCTTTCATTTTCCTTTTTAGGAAACTCACGCTGTATTTACCCTTTTTAACAAGTTCTTTTGCAGCAATCAGAGATTCGTAAATAACAGTTGCTTCTTTTCTTTGTTCCGTATTAAGGTAGATATTTCTTGAACTCATAGCGAGTCCGTCTTTTTCTCTTATAGTCGGCGAAGGGATAATTTTTATCGGTAAATTTAGATCTTCCGTCATTTTTTTTATAATGATGTATTGTTGATAATCTTTCTCTCCGAAAACGGCAATATCCGGCTGGGTTATGTTGAATAATTTTAAAACCACAGTGGTTACTCCCTCAAAATGAGCAGGTCTGCTTTTCCCGCAGTATTTTTTTGAAAGTTCGGCGACGTGACAGTGAGTTCTGAAATCTTTCAGATACATCTCGTTTACTTCGGGCATAAAAACAGCATCGACATTTTTTTCTTCGAGGAGTTTCAAATCCTCTTTTTCGTTTCTGGGGTATTCTTTATAATCTTCTTTTTCTCCGAATTGAATCGGATTGACGAAAACGGATACGATTATTTTGTCCGCTTGTTCTCTTGCCGTATCTATTAAACTTAAATGACCTTCGTGCAGGAAGCCCATTGTCGGAACAAGACCGATTTTGACATTCGTGCGTTTTAAATTTGAAGGATAATTTTGCTGGTCGATTATTTTTCTAAATATTTTCATTGCGAAATGGATAGGTAGTTGATTCCCGTATTGATTACAGCAATTTCTTTTTTTAGTAATTGAAGGTGAGAAGGTTCGTTTAAAAAATCGAATTCATTTGAATTTACGATTAATACGGGACTTTTCCGGGAATGAAAGAAATATTCGTTGTATGAACGAATAAGAAGTTTTATATAATCTTCCTTTATTCTTCTTTCGTAACTTCTTCCCCGTGCTTTTATTCTTTCCATCAGGGTATCGATACTTGCCTGAAGATATATTATAAGATTCGGTTTTACTATGTCTTTATCAAGGAGATTGTAAATTTTTTCGTATAGACTTACTTCTCTTTTTTCAAGATTGATAAATGCGAACAGCTTGTCTTTGTCGAACGTATAATCGGATATTATTTTTCTGGTAAAAAGTTCCCTGTTGGTAAGATTCCGAAGTTCATTATACCTGGAAAGCAGAAAGAAAATCTGGGTGGTGAAAGCGTATCTTTCGGGATTTTCATAAAATTGAGGAAGGAAGGGGTTGCCATCGATGTCTTCGAGTACCAGTTTAGTTTTGTATTCCCGGGAAAGCAGTTTCGCCAGAGTCGTTTTTCCCACGCCTATTACGCCTTCAATCGCAATATAATCCCAGTTTTCCATACTTTTTTTTTGTCTGGACAATCTGCCAGCAGATTTTTAATTTTTTTTCCGCTTATCGGTTCGATTTCTTCTTTTGTTATTTCATGGAGCGGTTTAAGATAGAAATTCCTATCCTTGAGGTAGGGGTGAGGTATCTCGAGCTCGGGACTCTTGAATATTAGTTGGTCTGCGAGCAACAAGTCGATGTCGATAATTCTCGAACCCCATTTTTCTTTTCTTTTTCTGCCCATTTTATTTTCGATGGAACGTAGACTTTGGAAAAGTCTATTTATGTCGAGGTCGGTTTTGATATATACGCATGCGTTCAGAAACTCCGGAATGTGATTTCTGCCCCAGGGCTCTGTTCTGTATATATGAGAACCTTTAATTTCGCCGAGTTTTGAAATATGTGTGAATGCTTTTCGGAGATTTGTCTCCCGGTTACCTATGTTTGAGCCAAGTGAGAGGTATACGCCTATCATTTTATCATTCTTCTATTGTAGCCCAGGAATTTTTTACTTCGTCTTGAAAAGGAGGGTCGATTTTTTTGACAGTTACTTTGACTTTGCCGATATTTTTGAGAGTTTTCATTTGTTTCCAGATTGATAATGCAGCCTTTTCGAGAGTGTAAAATTCACCTTCCAGGCCGGTTCTTATCAAGGCGTAAACGGTTCTAAAGTCTACTCCGAAAGACGGGTCATCTTCTTCTGCAACGTTTTTAAAATCGGTTTCAACGGAGACATCTACACAGATTTTTTGAGGTTTTTTTCTTTCCTTACCGAAGCCACACACTTTATCTACAATTACGCCTGATATTCCTATGCTTTTCATATATTTGATTATAATTTATGATTAAATATTGTCAACGGCTTAAATTGGTGGTTGGTGGTCAAAATGAAATATTAAAAATTAAAAAGCAAAATGACAAATAAAAATGTAAAATAGACTTTTTACTTACAACAAAATATTTAAACTGAAAAATACGGATTTTCTATTACCCCACAACACCCCATTTTTTTTAACAACAAATTACACAAATTTCACAAATAAATTTAAGAATAATCATTTTTATTAATTATAGAAGATAAAATCCGTTTTTTAAATATTCGTGTTATTCGCCTGCCCCGTAAGGAAGAATGACTGTATTGGGGTGTGATTCGTTGTTCCTTTACTTTTTTAAATTCATTTTTGAATTTTGATTTGTATTTTTTTATTTTGATATTTGATTTTTACATTTTAGTGTTTGTCCCTTATTATATGACTATGGGTTTTTTATGCCTATGGTTCACAACCGGATTTTAGATATAGTATTTTGTCCTTGACATATGGCGGATTTTTACTTATAATTATGATATATTATGAGAGAATTCGAATGTAAAGGATGCGGGACTACTGTTTGTATTTCTTCCGACAAAGATAAAGGTCCGGTATGTCCGGTGTGTCGTAGTGTTATGCTGTTCGTAGGAAATACTGAAAATCAGACAGATTTCAAAAAGTTTGTGTGTTCCGATTGTAAGGAAGTATTCTTTATGATAAAGGATAAAATTCCGTATAAATGTCCTTTTTGTAATTATACTTTTTCCGTGTCTCCAAGGTTGAAGCAGGAAGAAAGGTTGTAAAAAACCATTAAAAAGGAGGTTTTTTATGAAAGTGTGGAGAATTTGTCTTAGTGTAATAGGGTTTGGACTTTTGTTGCTGCTGGCTTCTTGCAGCGAAAAGAAAATTTCCAGTGATGATACCAAAGGATTTCTTGTCGGTTTATCGACGATGACGGCTGAGGCGATGATGAATGAATCTAACCAGATTCTTGATGATTTTGTTAACAGCAGTCCTCCCGGACCGGAACTTGGCAGCTACACCTCGGTGTTAGGAGTGACTGACCTTGACCAGGAAAAATTAAGAGCTCTCAGAGCTCCCTATGGTATCGATTCGCTCTATGGCACCTGGAGAGTCGATCCTTTTACAGATGAATGGTATCTTTATAATCCTGGAAATCCTGAAAATGCTATTCTTTTTGAATGGGCTTTTTTGGATACTGCCTCTGTTGCACATGCGGCTGGAATTCTTATCGATTCACTTGAGTTTGACAAGGATTCTCTGCCTACGAATATCTGGGCAGGTATTTCTTTGGATGATGAGCTGCTTGCGTGGCTAAAGCTTGAGGCGACCTTTGTTTCGCCGGAACAGGTCAGTGCGGTGAGTCTGATATACGAGATTGTCGATTATTACCAGGTGGGTGTTTCCGTGACAGCTCCTATTAATATAGATACGACTCTTGATATTGATTCGACGGATTTTGAAGGGGTCATTCACTTATGGGCAATTGACAGAACCAGTAATGATTATCGTATTGACCTGACCGTTACCATAAATGAGGGCGGTGAATCCGGAGAGCTTGTACTTGAGGATTCGGACGGCTGGGAAATGGATCTTGATATATCGGCGGATGTTTCAACTGAACCTGATTACGAAAGACGAAACATAAGCGGCGAAATTACCAAAAATGGCGCCCACGCTGCGGATATAAGTGGATACATCTGGGAACCTGAAGATGGTACGCACGATTCACAGATTACGATTGTGTTCTCCGACGGCACAGAAGGAGATCTTGAGGATTATTTTGCAGCTATTTCTTTAGTTGAAGGTTTTTAGCTGAATTTTGATAAGATAATTGTAATATAAAGAGGCGGAAATCATCCCGCCTCTTTTTTGTTCTAACCGTTACCTGTAAATATTTAACTACAGAGAACACAAAGTATTTAATTGTTTTCCCCCAACAACCCATTCTTTAACAACAAATTGCACCCCGATACAGTCATTCTTCCTTACGGAGCAGGCAAATTACACAAATAAATTAATAATAGTTTTTTATAAAAAATAGAACTTTTTTGCCTTTATTCGTGTTATTCGTGTGATTCGTTGTTCCTCTTTTTTTTAAATTCATTTTTTATTTGTCATTTTCCATTTTGATATTTGCTTTTTACATTTTCGTGGTTTTGCCGTGATAAAGAATATTGACTTTTATCTTTATTTTGTTACATTGTAAAAATTTAAATGGAATAATAAACTTTTAATTAATAAGGGAGGTGTTT
The DNA here is from genome assembly GCA_964523975.1 of uncultured bacterium. Classification (GTDB taxonomy): domain Bacteria; phylum Hydrothermota; class UBA3072; order UBA3072; family UBA3072; genus JAFGHJ01. The sequence continues at coordinate 11,838 of CAZGBM010000051.1, forward strand.
AGTGGCTTTTCCTGAATTTGGTAGTTCGGATTTATTCAGAAGATATGATGGTAACCCTATTTTAACGGCAGCGGGATGGCCGTACCATGTTCATTCCGTGTTTAATCCGGGGGCTACTGTCGTGGATGGCGAGACGTTACTTCTGGTAAGAGTGGAAGATTATCGTGGCTTTTCACATCTTACGCTTGCCAGGAGTAAAGATGGCATTACTGACTGGAAAATAGATAAGTCTCCGACTCTGGATTATTATGAGGGACATCCCGAAGAAAGGTGGGGGCTTGAAGACCCGAGAATAGTCTGGCTTAGTGACCTCGAGAAGTATGCTATAGTTTATGTTTCTTATTCTTCGGTTGGACCTAAAGTTTCTCTCGCTTTGACCAAAGATTTTCAGATAATAGAAAAATTCGGGGCGTTGTTACCGCCCGAGGATAAAGATGCTTCTCTTTTACCCCGGAAGTTTGACAACAGGTATGTTTTGATTCACCGACCCATAGTCAGCGGCGAGGCGCATATATGGATTTCGTTTTCTCCGGATTTGATTCATTGGGGCGAACACCGGATTCTCATGCACCGTAGGGGTGGCCTGTGGGACAGCAGTAGAGTGGGTTTGGGTGCTCAACCAATAGAAACTTCCGAAGGTTGGGTTATAATGTATCATGGTGTTCGCGATACTGCTGCCGGGGTTCTTTACCGGGTTGGCCTTGCTCTTCTTGATCTTGAGAAACCATGGGAATTGATAAGACGCAGCGAGGAATGGGTATTCGGTCCTAAAGAACCCTATGAGTTTATCGGAGATGTCTCCGGAGTCGTTTTCCCGACGGGCGCTGTAGTGAATAAAGAGAAGAATGAATTGAGGTTGTATTACGGGGCTGCGGATTCGACCGTCTGTGTGGCTTTTGCAAACATGGATGAAATTCTTGATTATATAAAGAATTG
>CAZGBM010000051.1:12873-15645 GCA_964523975.1 uncultured bacterium
TTGAGATCATAAAGATCCCGACAAGCGCAAAGAAATTCGGAAACAGATATACTCTTTTTTTAGTCCCGAGATAAGTTGCTTTTTCTATATTTATTTTTCTTGTCCTGCAGTAATCTGTGAAATCCGATATACTGAGAAAATGAAGGTTTGGCGTGTCATACCATAAATAGGGAAGAGATGGAGTTACGGGAGTTATCCCTTTAAAGAAAATCTGAAATCTCGCTTTGTAATGAACAAAGTTCGAAAAACTTATTATCACCTTTCTGCCAACCCTGAGAGCGTCTTCAATTACTTTATCTGGTTGTTTCACCACTTCCGAGAGGCTTTGCTGCAGTACTATATAATCGAATGATTTGTCTTTGTACTCCGAGAGTCCATGTTCTATATCCTCGTGAAGAACGGAAACTCCTTTCTGCACGCATTTGTAAATTTCTTGTTCGTCAATTTCTATCCCCTGAGCCTTTATGTTTTTATGTTTAGTAAGACGGCGAAGAAGTTCGCAATCTCCGCAACCAAGGTCGAGAACGGAAGAGTCTTTTTTAATGTAATCACATATTGTCCGGAATTCGAGTTCTCTAATATATCTCAGCATTTTTTAACCTGTTTGAATAACTTTTTCCAGAAAATGTTTTATCAATTGTGTTTCTTCTTCTATTTCAAGAAGAAAAGCGTCGTGTCCGTAGGTGGAATCTATTTCGCAGAAGGTCGTATCGATTCCTGCGACTTTGCAGTATTTTACAATCTCTCGAGATTGGTATGTAGGGTAAAGCCAGTCCGATTTAAAAGCCAGGACCATAACCTTTGCTTTGATACCGTATAAAGATTCCGATAAATTTTTTCCTCCCGATGCATCGAAACAGTCTATAGCTTTTGTTATATAAAGATAAGAATTGGCATCGAATCTTTTGACGAAATTACTTCCCCTGTAATGAAGGTAATTTTCTATCTCGAACCCCGTATTGAATTTGTGCCTTTCCTTCACATTTCTGATGCGCCTGCCGAATTTTTCCATCATCGATTTATCGCTCATATATGTTATATGACCTACCATCCGGGCAAGAGCAAGTCCGCCGGCAGGGGTTTCTTTTCCGTAGTAGTCGCCATCATTCCAGGCAGGGTCCGAAATTATCGCAACTCTTCCGACCTCGTCGAAAGCAATTTGCTGCGGTGAGTGTTTGATTGCCGAAGCTATTATTATTGCGCTTTTGATTTTATCGGGATAATTGATTAACCAGGATAAAGCCTGCATGCCGCCCATAGAACCACCGACTACGGTAAGGAGTTTTTTTATATTGAGAAGTTCGATTAGTTTGTCCTGTACCTTTACCATATCGTTTATGCTGATGAGCGGGAAGTCCAGACCGTAGGATTTTCCCGTTTTGGGATTTATCGAAGAAGGACCGGTTGTACCGCTGCACCCTCCGAGAACATTGGAACAAATCACATAGTATTTTTCTGTATCGAAAGCTTTTCCCGGACCAACCATAGTGTCCCACCAGCCTGGTTTATCGTCGCCTTTGTGGTATCCTGCAACGTGAGCGTCTCCGGAGAATGCGTGGGTTATAAGAACAGCGTTCGATTTTTCTTTATTCAACTCGCCGTATGCCTCGTAAGCGACTGTAATCGGACCAAATTTTTCGCCGCTTTCCAGTTTCAGTTTGTTTGGCGGTTCTGCGAATGTAATATATTTTGTTTCGACTATACCCAGACCTTTATCTTTCATTTGCTGAGTTATTTAACCGCCTTTTTCAAAGCCTGGTCTATATCTTCTTTGATGTCTTCTATGTTTTCGAGTCCGATTGAGAGACGAATATAATCTTCGCTTACTCCTGTGGCTTCTTGTTCTTTTCTGGTAAGCTGCTGATGTGTCGTGGAAGCAGGGTGAATCACGAGACTTTTTGCGTCTCCGATGTTGGCAAGGTGAGATAGCAGTTTTACGGATTCTATAAATCTTTTTCCTGCCGGAAGTCCTCCTTTTATTCCGAAGCCTACCAATCCGCCGTATTTGCCTTTTAAGTATTTTTTTGCGGTGCCGTAACTGGGATGTCCGGATAAGCCAGGGTAGTTTACCCAACTGACCAGGGGATGATTTTTCAAAAATTCTGCAACCGCAAGTGCATTTTCACAGTGTCTTTCCATCCTCAGATGAAGTGTCTCAAGTCCTTGAAGGAATAGAAAAGCATTGAAGGGGCTCAAACATGCACCGAAATCCCTCAACATATGACAGCGTATTTTGGTTATGAATGCAATATTTCCTTTCTTTTTTGTGTTCCCGAATTCTTTCCAGTAACTTATTCCGTGGTAACTCGGGTCCGGGTCTACGAGTCCGGGAAATTTTCCGTTATTCCATTTGAAATTGCCTGAATCTACTATAACTCCTCCGATAGAAGTTCCGTGACCGCCTATCCATTTGGTCGCAGATTCGACCAATATATCTGCGCCGTATTCTATCGGACGTACAATCCCCACACCCACTGTGTTATCCACAACTAAAGGTAATCCTGCGTTATGGGCTATTTTTGCGATTTTATCGAAATCCGGAACATCAAGCTTTGGATTACCTATGGTTTCGATATATATCAATTTTGTTTTTTTCTTTATTGCCTTTTTGAATGCTTCGGGTTTTGCTGAATCCACGAAGGTCGTTTTTCTCCCTAATTTCGGAAACGAGTGATTGAGTAGCTGATATGTTCCGCCGTACAGGTTGTTTCCTGCAACTATTTCATTTCCTAATTCCGTTATTCCCAGAAGAGCAAGTGCTTCTGCAGCCTG
>CAZGBM010000052.1:0-15240 GCA_964523975.1 uncultured bacterium
TCACCACAGAGTACTCAGAGAGAAGCTAAACACACAGAGAACACTGAGCCAACCATACAACCCATTTTCATTTTGTTTTTTTAAAATAAATCCAGTTAATCTTGTTAATCCTGTCAGAATTTGTTAGTGTGTTAGTGGGTGGGGGGGCTGGTTTTAAGCAACAAAAATTTTTTTCTCTGTGTCTCCGCCTGCCCCGTAGGGAAGAATGACTGTATCGGGGTGGCTCTGTGTGAGATTAATTTTGGCGTCGCGGGGTGGGTTTTTAAACTACAAATAAAAATCTTTTATATCTGCGTTCATCTGCGTCCAAATATTAGGTATTAGAATTTTGGGTTTGGGATTTAGTTGAACAACAAAAAAAATCTTGTAAATCTTGTTAATCCTGTCTAAATTTTTTCGGGGGTGGGATGAGTTTTAAAATCCATAACATCCTGAGTTTATCTGCGTCCTATCTCAGTAAATGACTTATTCCTCCGCGATTTCAACTCTACCAAGATAATCCTTCAGGTCTTGTATTCCTTTCTTAATCTTTTCGATATTTTTCTCCTTCGCTGCAATTTCTATAAACTTTCCTATCTCGGAAATGCCGTCAAATCCATAGCTTGTGCCCGAGCCTTTCATACTGTGACCCAGTCGTTCGATATGTTCGAAATTTTGTGTCCCGAGACAGGATTCCATATCTCTTATATCTTTTTCTCTATTCTGTAAAAAACCGGGAATAAGGTCAGCTATTTCCGGGTCCACTTTTACGATAATTTTTTCTTTATTATTCATAACACCTCCTCTTTCATAGACCTAATTTATCGGCAAACTCTTTTAAGACGTTAAGCAACGTCTCCATTTTCACAGGTTTCGCAAGATGAGTATTGCAGCCGGCATCCAGACTTTTCTCGGCATCACCTTTCAATGCAAACGCGGTAAGTGCGATTACCGGAGTTTCCTGGGCGCCAACTCTCTTCTCCCAGGTTCGTATTTTCTTTGTAGCCGTATAGCCATCCATAACCGGCATCTGCATATCCATTAAAACCAGATCATATACATTTTTCTTGAACTTTTCGAACGCAATCTTTCCGTCCTCTGCTTCGTCTATTTCAACCTGAGAATCCTTCAGGAAAGCTTTTATAAGCAAACGATTGTCTTCCGTATCTTCCACGAGTAAAATCTTCATTGCAGGAAGGTCGGATGCCTTTATTTTTTTAATTTCTTCTTTCTTTTTAGCTTTCCATAAACCGAGCGTCGTCAAAATGGCATTTTTCAATTCATCCCGCTTAATCGGTTTTACAAGATAACACCCTATACCTAATTTGTCTATTATATTCAAATCCGTCATTCGGTAATCCGAAGTGAGCATCATTATCGTGGTAGTCTCTTCGCTTTTTTTATCTTCCCTTATGATTTCCGCAACTTCAAATCCGTCAACCGAAGGCATTCGCCTATCAAGCAAAACCAGACGGAATTGTTCACCTTTTTTCCTGGCAGATTTTATTATAGAAATCGCTTCTTCACCTCCCGAAGCCTCCACGACATTTGCATCCCAGGCTGTAAGAATCTCCTTCAGTATCAACCTGTTCGTAGCGTTATCATCCACAATAAGAGTCGAGATGCCCCTTACATCTACTTCCTTCGGTTCGACATAAGTATGAGTTTTCTTTTCTTTTTGCAGGCCGAATTCCACGGTAAAGAAAAATTCGCTTCCCTTTCCTTCCTCGCTTCGTACCCACATCTTCCCCCCCATCAATTCGACAAGCCGCTTGGATATACTCAAACCCAGACCCGTCCCACCGAATTTCCGGGTAGTCGAAGAATCAGCCTGCTTGAAACTGTCGAATATGACTTCCTGCTTATCTTTAGCTATTCCGATACCGGTATCTTTTACGGAAAACAACAAACAAACTCCGTCTTTTTCTTTTGTTTTGCATTCCAACCCATCTTTTTCCGCAAGACTGACACTCAATACCACCTCTCCCTCATCTGTAAATTTAATCGAATTCCCGATAAGATTAACCAATATTTGACGCAGACGATATGCATCTCCGATAAGTTTAACAGGAACTTCCGGAGAAATATGGTCTATGAATTCTACATTTTTCATATGAGCTTTGATAGCAAGAATATCGCAGACTTTTTCAACAAGACGGTCAAGCTCGAATTCACTTTTCTCGATTTCAACGTCCCCGCACTCGATTTTGGAAATATCTAGGACATCATTGATTATCGCAAGGAGCGTCTCTCCAGCTTCTCTTAACACTTTAAGATAATCACGTTGTGTTTTGGAAAGAACAGTTTCTTCCAGAATTTCGCACATTCCTATTATGGCATTCATAGGTGTACGAATCTCATGGCTCATTATTGCCAGGAAAGTACTCTTTGCCAGAGAGGCTTTTTGAGCGGCCGTCCGTGCTTCGACCAGTTCTTCTTCTCTCTTCTTGTTCTCGGTTACATCTCTTGAAATACCTAAAGTACCGATTATATTTCCTTTTTCGTCATAACGCGGAATTTTCGTTGTCGAAACCCAGGTTATCCTTCCGTCAGCATAGGTCTCTTTCTCGACTTTCCCGACTATTGGTATACCCGTTTTCATAACTTCCTGTTCGTCCTTATACGCCGGTTCCGCATGTTCCCTGGTAAAGTAATCAAAATCCGTTTTACCTATCAAATCTTTTGTATCGGAAGCTCCGAGCCATTCAGCCAGTGATTTACTCACCTGCACGAAACGGCTTTTCTTATCTTTAAAGTAAACATGGTCAGGTGTATTATCGAGAAGAGAAGTGAGCAGATTGCTTTTTAAAACGACTTCTTTATCCAACTCCTCAAGTCGTTCTTCTATTTTTCTTTCCAATATTTTCTTTTCCGTTACCTCACGTGTAATACCTATTATTCCTATTATATTGCCTTTCTCGTCTCTTAAAGGAGCTTTGGCAGTCGACAAGTATACTTTTTCACCGTCTACAATCTCCGTTTCCTCCCTGTCTATAATAGGTTTCCCTGTTTTCATTATTAGTAACTCATCCTTACGAGCCAATTTAGCATGTTCTTTCGAAAAAAGGTCGAAATCGGTCTTTCCTATTAATTTCCCTATAGAATTCAATGGAGGAGCACCCCTCTGCTTTAGAAAGTATTCACTTACTCGAAGAAATCGTCCTTCCTTATCCTTGAAATAAACGGAAATCGGAATGTTATCAAGAAAACTTTTGAATAGTCCCCGTTCACGAATTAATTCCTTCTCTAATTGCTGAAAACGACCTTCGGTTTTTTGAAGCTCGGAGATTCTTTTGCGTAAATCTTTTAATTCCTTTAACAATTGCTTATCTGTTTTTTTATTCTCTTCCATAATAATATAAAACCAATAAACAAGCTAAAGCACGAATATCACACTTAAAAGTTATGGAAAAAAACAAAAAAGTAAAGGGCTGAAGTTTGTTTTTTCAAAAAAACACAATTTTTTACTTTTTAATTGGCCACGAAGGCACAAAGTCACAAAGCCCCACCCACTCCCAATTTTCCTCTTTTTGTTAAAAAATCCAATCTACAACCTAAATTTCTAAATATATAGATCTCGTAGTTTTTATTTTTTGATTTTTTACATCAACTACATGTCCTACATGCGCAAATTTTTTTGTTTTTTCTGCGGTTAGCCGTAAGCGGCAAGCCGAGAGCGACTTTGTCTATTTCCCGAATTCAAGCCTGGCAGGTTCAAAATACAGGTACGGTTCTTCAAGCAATTTAAGTATAGGCAGATAAGAACTCTCTCTTATCCCGAACAGGCGTTCAAGAAACTTCAACGGCTTCGGTAAAAGAACAACTTTATAATGTTGAATACCTGCTTCATCCCCTGCAACTTTAATAGCATCAAGCAGGCCTCCATACTGGTCAACAAGAGAGATTTCCTTAGCGGAAAGTCCGCTCCAGATCCTTCCCTGTGCGACGGAATCCACTTTCTCGACCGTCAATTCTCGTGACGTAGCGACAGTTTCCGTAAACTGGTCGTATATATGTCTTAGCATCCTTTCAAACACTTCTCTTTCGTAATGAGAGAAAGGACGTTGACCGCTGAAAGCGTCGGCATGTTCTCCCCATTTCACGATATCATGGGTGATGCCAAGTTTGTTATACAAGCCCTCCGTAACAAATTTCGTGCCCCAGACGCCGATAGAACCCGTAAGAGTCATCCTGTCGGCCAATATTTTATCGGCAGGGGCCGCTATATAGTACCCTCCGGATGCCGCCATATCCCCCATAGATATTACAACGGGTTTTTTCTCCTTCAATCTTAAAATCTCCCTGTATATCAAATCAGATGCAGTACTGCTTCCGCCGCCTGAATTTATACGCAGAACTACGGCTTTTACAGATTTATCTTTTCTCAATTTCTCGAGTTCACTTATCACCGATTCCGACCCTATGGTAGAACTCCCAAAAATCGGAATATCCAGAGGAGAACGAGAACTCTCTCCTACAATTATAGTTCCTTCAAGGTTTAGAACTGCTATTTTCGGCGGGTCGATTACCATAAATTCTCTCGGAATACTTTTCCCTCTCCAGACTTTCCCCTCGCCTTTGACACCTGCAAAAGTTTTAATTTCGTCGAAATAAGCTATTGTGTCTATCAATCTCTCTTTTACTGCCTCCTCCGGAGTAAAACAACCAAGAGAATCTATCAGACTCTTTATCTTATTCTCGTCAATACTTCTCGAATCTGAGATTTCTCCTACAATCACTTCTACGAGGTCATCAAGGAACTTCTTTATCTGTTCTCTGTCATATTGGCTCATCTCCTCTTTTGTAAACATATCTACTGCAGTCTTGTATTTACCGACACTACCAACCTCGGCTTCTATACCTAACCTATCCAGAGTTCCTTTTATGTACATCTTGGACAGGTAGAGCCCCGGAAAATAAATCATACCTGCAGGTGAAACAGAGATAAAATCTGCGGCAGAAGCGAGGTACAAATCCCTGAAATCAAGAAAGTCGGAATGAACGACGAGAAATTTATCCTTTGCGATTTCCAGAAGCTGAGCCCTTACCTCTTCTGCCTGGGCAAACCCCAGCGAGTTGTTTTTTATATAAACGACTACGCTATCGATTCTTTTTCTTCCCTTAATATAATCCAGAAGATTCAAAAGATTGTAAAAAGAATATTCTCTTCCCAAAATACCTTCCAAATTCGGGACTTCCGGATAATCCCCTTCGATTTCAATAATTACGGAGCGGCTGTCCTCTTTGAACATGGTCGGATAAGGCACAACCGAAGCAGTTATAATTCCTTCGTCACCTCCGTCTCCGTGATAACCGCCGAAAAGCAAATTACCGAGAGAAAATTCCAACCCGCCGTAGATTTTACCTTTCCTGAAGTCGTTGTCCAGAGGCAAGAACGAAACATTCAACTTTACCCCTTCTAAAACTTCCAGAGTACCGGTTAAACTAAGAATAGAATATTCCGTTCCGCTTGGACTTCTATCAATAAAAAAATCCGAAGTCAGAGTCAGCCTATCCCAACCGGGTATCACCGAAAGACCGAAGGTAAAATCATAACCCTCGTGGCTCGGGAAATTAGTGGTAAAACCTATAGAAGTCCATTTATGCGGACGGAACATCGTACCCAGAGTGTATTTATCGTCCCATGAAGAATACATGTAACCGAGCGAAAATTTATCTTTATAATGAAGAGGACTCGTACCTGTCATAAATTCCATGGAATCGCTCATGAATCGAACGCCTCCCGCAAAACCGAGAAAAGGTATGTTCATCGAAACCCAGTAATCTTCGGTTCGGACGGAAACTTCCGGATAAGAATGAATGGATAACCCTGCCGGATTCGAATAAAGCGCCCTGGAACGTTCCGAAGTTGCAATAGAAAGATTAACGTATGAAACCAGAATTAAAAACAACAAATTGCCCTCCTTATATTATATTAAATAATGCCACAGAGACACAGAGAATACAGAGACTTTTCTGCTTTCTCCCCAAAAACCCATTTCTTAACAACAAATTGCACAAATCTCACAAATAAAATAAGAATAATCATTATTTTATTTAAAAAAAGAAATTTTTTGCTTTCATTCGTGTTATTTGTGTTATTCGTTGTTTCTCCTTTTTCGGTTTTGATTTATCATTTTCCATTTTGATGTTTAATTTTTACATTTTAGCGGCTCTGCCGCAATGCTATTCCATTCTCTCGATAATAGCTTCGGCAAATTCGGAAGTTTTTATCGGCTTAACTCCTTCCATCTGTCTCGCAAAGTCGTACGTAACTTTCTTATCCGTAAAAGCTTTTTCGAGTCCTTTTTCAATCAAATCTGCCGCTTTATCCCATTTTAAATATCTGAGCATCATGACACCCGAAAGAATAAGCGAAGAGGGATTAACTTTATCAAGTCCTCTGTATTTGGGAGCTGAACCATGAGTAGGCTCGAAAAGCGCCACGTTATCGCCCATATTTGCTCCCGGAGCAATGCCAAGACCTCCGATTTGTCCCGCAGCAGCATCGGAAAGGTAATCTCCATTCAAATTGGGAAGAGCGATAACCTCGTACTCGTCGGGACGGGTAAGAAGCTGCATAAACATCTGGTCTGCCATCCGGTCTTTTATGACTATTCTATTTCCCGGTTCTCCTGCAGGTCTTCCTCCACGTAAATTCTTGAATGCTCCTTCTTTCGTTATGGGAGTTACCCCATCTTCTGCTCTTAACTGGTCGTAAAGCTCATCCTCGGTAATTATATGTTCTCTGAACTCTTCTATTGCCAGCTCATATCCCCACTTCTTGAAAGCACCCTCGGTGAATTTCATAATGTTACCTTTATGAACAATGGTAACGCTGCCTCTTTTATTATCGATGGCATATTGAATCGCTTTCCTGACTAGTCTCTTTGTCTTCGATTCACTGATAGGCTTAATCCCTATCCCCGCATCATATTGAAGTTTTGTTCTCATCTCTTTATTGAGAAAATCGATAACTTTTTTTGCCTCTGCACTTCCTTCTTCCCATTCTATTCCGGAATATACATCTTCGGTATTCTCCCTGAAAATAACGATATTCATTTTTTCGGGGCTCCGGAGAGGCGACGGAACACCCTGATAGTATTTTACCGGTCGGACACACGCATACAGGTTCAGCAATTGTCTTAAAGAAACATTCAGACTTCTGTATCCACCTGCCACCGGAGTCGTCAAAGGCCCTTTTATCGCCACATTAAAGTATTTAATAGCCGTAAGGGTATCTCCGGGTAATGGTTCTCCGTATCTCTCAACCGCTTTTTCTCCCGCAAAAATTTCAAACCATTCTATTTTTCTCTTTATCTTATATGCGGACTTAACCGCCTCATCCCAGACCTTAATGGAAGCATTCATTATATCGGGACCGATGCCGTCGCCTTCGATAAAAGGTATTATCGGATTGGGAGGAACATTCAATTCTCCTTCCTTCCGTTCTATCTTTTCTCCTCTTATGGGCAAATTGAGTCTTTCAAACTTAATCATCTTCACCTCTCCCTTGAATTATTTTACCTTAAAATCACCGTATTTTTTAACATGTTCTTCGATACCGCCGTCTTCTATCAATCTTCTCATAAAAGAGGAGAGAGGTAAAAAAGTCAAAATCTTCCCATTGGTCTCGTCTTTTATTTCTCCCTTTTTAAGGTCAATGGCAAGCTCATCGCCGTCATCGATTTCATCGGTATTACTCACCAGTAAAGGCAACCCTATATTAAACGAATTTCTATAAAATATTCTCGCAAATGACTTGGCAATTACACAGGAAACCCCTGCAATTTTAATAACCCTCGGAGCATGTTCCCTCGAAGAACCAAGACCGAAATTTTTACCCGCAACGATGATATCGCCCTCTTTAACTTTAAAAGCAAAATCAGGGTCAGCATCCTCAAGTACATGTTTTGCTAGTTCTTCGAGATTCGAACGAAGATGAAAATAACGTCCGGGAGTTATATGGTCAGTGGAAATATTATCTCCGAACTTCCAGACCTTTCCGGCAATGAAAGAACTCATTTTAAGTACTTCCTCGGATCCGCAATCCTGCCTTCTATAGCCGTAGCCGCCGCGGTTGCCGGAGAAGCAAGATAAATAAAACTCTCCGGGTTTCCCATTCTTCCGACAAAATTTCGATTCTGGGTCGAGAGGACTCTTTCCCCGTCGGCGAGAACTCCTTTGTGTATTCCCACACAGGGCCCGCATCCGGGGGATTCAACAGCCGCTCCAGCTTCCAGAAAAATCTCAATCAAACCTTCCTTTAAAGCGTCCAAAAAGATTTCTCTTGATGCGGGAACGACGATTAATCTCGTATCGGGATGTCTGTTTTTTCCTTTCAGAATCGATGCTGCAATCTTTAAATCTTCGAGTCTTCCGTTAGTACAGGTTCCTATAAAAACCTGGTCTATCTTAACATCTCCTACTTCCGAAATACTTTTGACATTGTCGACCGTATGAGGGAAAGAGACTTGAGGTTCGAGATTGCTCACATCTATCTCGAGAATCTTTTCGAAATTTGCATCCGGGTCGGATTTTATCTCTATCCATTTATCTCCTCTTCCTCTTTCTTCGAGATATCTTCTTGTAACATCATCTGTCGGGATAAGACCTGTTTTTCCTCCTGCCTCGATAGCCATGTTTGTTATCGTAAAACGCGAAGACATCGAGAGATTTTCTATCGTATCGCCTTCAAACTCCATAGCTTTATAAGTAGCGCCGTCTGCCCCGATTTTTCCAATTATATGTAGAATTATGTCTTTGGAATAAACGCCTTCCCCGAGCTTGCCTTTTATGATAAACTTGTGAGTTTCGGGAACTCTGAGCCAGACCTTTCCCAGAGCAAAAGCAAGTGCAATATCCGTCGACCCCATACCGGTCGCGAAAGCACCAAGAGAACCGGCAGTACAGGTATGGGAATCGGCACCAACCACCAGATTTCCCGGATTCACCCAGTCTTCAACAAGCCTCTGGTGACAGACCCCTTCTCCTACATCGGAAAGAAAAGCTCCCGTTTTTTTAGAAAACTCCCTGAGCAACTTCTGCGAGTTGGATAATTCTTTCCTCGAACTCGGAGAAGCATGGTCGATAAAAAGAATAGAATTCTTCTTATCGAATACTTTTTCCATATTCATTTTCTTAAGTTCTTGAATGGAAAGAGGGGCTGTTCCATCCTGTGCCATAACGACATCCACTTTCGCAACTACGAGCTCTCCCGGAACAACATCTTTGCCAACGTGCTGGGCGATTATTTTCTCGGATATAGTTTTTCCCAATTTCTTATCTTTCCTCTATCGGTGTATATTTTGCATTAACCGGTCCGTTATAGATGCCGCGCGGTCTGAATATACGATTGGATTCTCTGTATTCAAGAATATGTGCTACCCAGCCGGCAGCGCGCGACATCGCAAAGATGGAAGTAAATAAATCGTTAGGAATGCCAAGCGCCCTATAAACAAAACCGGAATAAAAATCGACATTAGGATATATTCCCTTGGGACCGTAGTTCTTTCCCATAACCTCTTCGACTTTCAAAGCGGTTTTAAATAGAATTTCATCTCTATCTTGAGTCAATTCTATGGCGTATCTTTTAAGAACCCGGGCTCTCGGGTCAAGAACCTTATATACCCTGTGTCCGAAACCCATTATCTTTCTTTTCTCCTTTACGGCGTCACTTATGTACTTCTCGATATTATCCGGACCGCCCATTTTTTCAAGCATCTGGATAACCTCTTCGTTTGCCCCACCATGCAGATATCCCTTCAACGTACCAATGGCGCTTACAATCGAAGAATACATATCGGAAAAAGTCGAACAGGTAACCAGAGTCGCGAAAGTCGAAGCACAGACTTCATGGTCGGCGTGAAGAATCAGACAGATATCCATAATTTTCGATTCTCGCTCTCCGGGTTTTTGCCCATGGAGCATCCACAGAAAATTAGCTGCAAAGGAAAGTTTATCATCAGGAGGTACAGGCTCTTTACCTCTTCTTATACGGTCGAATGCTGCAATGTAGGAAGGCATCTTACCTATAATTCGAATCCCAGCTCGCAGGTCGTTATCCCTATCCACCACATAATCGCCTCCTTCAGGCAAACTCATAAGCGAAACACAGGCGTTTATGACATCCATAGGATGTGCGGAAACGGGAAAATCCTTCAACCATTTTATATCCTCGGTATTCAAAGAAATATGACTTTTAAGGTTACGCGAAAACTCTTCAAGTTCGGCTTTTTTAGGAAGCTTACCGAAAATCAGAAAATAAGCCGTTTCTTCATAAGTGGACTTTTCTGCCAGCTCTTCTATAGGTATACCCCGATAGAGTAAAATCCCGTCTTTACCGTCAATATAACTTATTGCCGTCTCAAAAGCGGCGACGCCTTCCAGTCCACGCGAGAAAAAAGCGTAATCCTGTTTCAAAACATTTTTATTTTTTTCGTTTTCAGAACCCATTTTCACCTCTCTTTTAAACCATAAATTGCAACCATAAGTTATCTATATTACCCTTTTCTGCAACCCCCCACATTAAATTAAAAATCAAATATTAAAATGTAAAAATACAAATCAAAATCCAAAAAGAAAAAAACATTTACCACAGAGAACACAGAGAGATAATTGTGTTACAAAAGAAAAAGAACACCGAGTACACAGAGAAAAAGAAAAAAATAACCACGGATTAACACGGATGAACACGGATTTTTTTGTTGTCTTTTCGCTTGAACCCTGGACCCCTTACCCCTTGAATTTATTTAACAACAAATTACACAAATAGCACAAATAAATTAAGAATAATCGTTTTTTTATACGGAAAATTAAATCTGTTTTTTTAATTCGTGCTATTCGTGTGATTAGTTGTTTCTACTTTTTTTAACTTTTATTTGTCATTTTGCTTTTTGATTTTTGATATTTTATTTTTATTCTGACAGTAGAGCCAGGATTCCAAAAATTGTTCTGTTATTTCAAGAAAGTGAAAAAACAAGTAACTAGGAATCAGGAACCACGAACTATCACGTTTCTCTTATCTGTCCCTGACCTCTGATTATGAATTTTGTCGATGTGAGTTCGGTAAGACCCATAGGACCTCTTGCATGCAATTTTTGAGTACTTATACCGATTTCCGCTCCCATGCCGAATTCTCCACCGTCGGTAAAGCGAGTGGAAGCATTGACGTAAACCGCGGCAGAATCGACCTCTTTTAGAAACTTATTGGCATTATCGTAATCGCTTGTTACTATTGCGTCGGAATGTTTGGAGCCGTATTTGTAAATGTGGTTGATGGCATCATCTATATCATCCACAATCTTAACAGCCATTATATAATCGAGATATTCCTCATACCAGTCGTCTTCGGTAGCCTTTTTGATATCAGGTATAATCTTTCTCGAAGCGTCACAACCCCGGAGCTCTACGTTATTCTCGGAAAACTTTTTATAAATAAGGGGAAGAAATTTCCCGGCAATATCCCGGTGAAGGAGAAGTTTCTCTGCGGCATTGCAGACGGCAGGACGGTCGGTTTTCGCATTATACACAATCCGTAAAGCCATATCGAGGTTTGCGGAAGAATCGACATAAACGTGACAATTGCCTATGCCGGTTTCTATCACAGGCACGCTTGACTCCCGAACGACTCTCTGAATCAAATCTGCACCGCCTCTTGGAATCAGAACGTCAAGATATTCGTTAAGCTTGAATAAAACTTCAACAGCCTTCCTGTCTGTAGTTTGAACCAGTTGAACCGACTCCCCGGGCAGACCCGCTCCTGTAATCGCATCCTGAATTAACTCCGTCAAAATACGGTTCGAGTTGAACGCTTCGGAACCTCCACGGAGAAGAACGGCATTGCCGGCTTTAAGACACAAACCCGCCACATCTACGGTTACGTTTGGTCGCGCCTCGTAAATAATCCCGATTACTCCAAGGGGTACTCTTACCTTACCTACTTCAAGCCCGTTGGGTCTCTTTTTAATTCCGGTAACCTCCCCTATGGGGTCTCCCAACTGTACAACTTCTCTAAGCCCTTTTGCCATATTGTTGATTCTTTTCTCGTTCAATTCCAGTCTATCCAGAAGAGCTTTCGTAAGTCCCGCTTTTTTACCGGCACCTATATCTTCGTTATTAACCGAGATTATTTTTTCTATCGATTCTTCGAGCTTACGGGCTATATTTAATAGTGCCTGGTTTTTCACATCTGTAGACGCATTAGCCAGTATTCTTGAAGCCTCTTTTGCTTTTTTCGCTTGAACAATAACTTCCTCTTTGATACCCATATGTCAATCTCCTATAACCATATTCTCTCTATGAATTACTTCTTCCTTTTTTGCATAGCCCAGAATCGAAAAAATTTCACTGGTATGGTGCCCTTTGATTTTATCTATTTCCGAACTCGAATATTCAACCAGACCTTTTCCTATTTCGTTTCCTTCGCTATTGAGTATTGTAACCAGACTTCCCGAAGAAAATACGCCGATAACTTCGGTAATACCTCCAGGTAAGAGACTTTTCCCTTTATTCACAAGAGCTTCTTCCGCTCCTTTATCCACCTTGAGACTACCGCAAACAGGAAGATTAAAACTAAGCCACTGTTTTCTCTTGGGAAGAACATCTCCTGCCGGCAGGAATGTCGTGCCGATATTATATCCTTCGTCGTTTTCAAGCATGTTAACCAGATCTATAACCACGTTTTTTCTATATCCGGGGCCAATAATCATCGTTATACCGGAATCGAAGGCAACCTTTGCCGCTTCGATTTTCGTGTACATCCCTCCCGTACTCGCTTCGCTTCCTTTACTGCCGGCTAAATTTTCTATCTCCGGCGTGATTTTTTCGACTTTTCGGATAATCTCAAGTGATTCTTTCCCCTGGGCAGGGTCTCCCTTATAAAGCCCTTCGATATCGCTTAGATTTATTAAAACATCGGCTTCCGCAAGACTCGCCACCCTGGCAGAAAGAGTATCGTTGTCGCCGAATTTAATTTCATTCGTTGCCACGGTATCATTTTCGTTAACGATGGGTATAACTCCGTACTTTAGGAGCGTTATAAGGGTATTAAAAGCATTCAGATACCTATCTCTATCTTCAAGGTCACTGGAAGTAAGCAGAATCTGCGCACCCATTTCTCCGTATTCACGTAAAAATCTGTTATATACGCCTATCAAAAGCCCCTGACCTATAGCTGCCATTGCCTGCTGTTCAGGTATCAAATCGGGTCTTTTCTCACACCCTAATTCTCCCATACCGGCACCGATAGCTCCCGAAGTTACAAGGATTACTTCCTTACCCCGATTTTTAAGGTCCACCAGTTGTCTGACTATATTGTCCATCATGGTAAGGTTTAGTTTGCCGGCTGAGTGAGTTATCGTAGAGCTGCCAACTTTTACAACAATCCGTTTATATTTTTTATTACCCATTTTTTATGAATATAAAACCCCAAATTTGTTTGTCAAGAGCAAACCCCCTCTCCCTACCCCCCATTTTTTAACCACAGAGGGCACAGAGAAAAAATATATGTTGTTTAAAACCCGACCCACCCCACAAAGATTATCTCACACAAAGCCACAAAGAACACAAAGAAAAACAACAAAATTTATATTTTTGATTAAAACCCTAAACCCCTCCCAAAAAATCGAAACAACAAATAGCACGAATAGCACAAATAAAGAAAATATTTTTTATTTCGTAGTTTTCTTCCCATCAAAAACAAGATATTTTTCCTCCCATTTCCATTCGGGTTGGAAGGCTGCTTCGGTTATTATTACTACTTTTTCATTATTTACTAGTTTTTCTATTTCATCTTTTACTTTTCCCGGGATATATAATGCCGGAAAAAGTTCTTCCATATTCTCTTTATCAATGATTACCATGTCAAATCTATGGCGGAACGGCATCTTTTTTAATCTCTTTTTATACTCAAATATCTCCTTTTTAAAAGTACGCGGAAACCTGTCTGGGGCAAATAAAGGTTGGAAAAATCTGGAATATTGATATTTCATCTTAATTTTTTCTCTTTTTGAAAAAGACTTTATAATTTCTCTATCTTTTTCGTTTAACTCAAATACTAAATATTCCTCACTAAGTTTCCATCTAGAATTATATGCGGCACCCGATACTATAACTGTATTGTTTTTATTACTCTTAATTAAATCAGTTATTTCCTTTTTAGCATGCATGGGCATTTTCAATAAAGGTAGTAATTCGTTATAGTTATCTACATCTACTTTATAAGTATGATTCGAAATATCAACTTCCCTAACATTTACAAAATATTCCCTAAGCTTTTTTCTTTCTTCCGTAGATTGGACAAAAGCGTTATTACTAAAAATGTCTACGCTATATTTCCTTTTTAGAACGGGAGCAACTTTATCAGCAATATTTATCCTTTTTTCTCCTTTTTCATAGAGCATTTCTTTTTTTTCTTCCCATATCAGATATTTCGCATCCCAAATCCACTTAGGATCAAAAGTAGCTTCAGAGACAAAAACCACTTTACCTTTCGTAATAATATCTCTTATTTCATCTTTTATTTCGTTTGGAATATTTAAAACGGGTAAAATTTCCGCGATATTTTTACTGTCTACTCTACATGTGAAATAACGAACGCCTGTTGATACAACTTTCATTAAGTAACTATTAAGTGCACCCGGATATTGCCTTGGGAAACCCTTTGCATGATATTTTGCTTTAATTTCTTCCTCGTTATTTTTGAGTCTTCTTCTCATCAAAAAGAAAACACTTTCCATTCACAGTTAATTTTTTACTACTAACTACCAACTTCTAACTACTAACTCCTTTTAATAATTTCCACCCCATCCCCTTTCCCCACAATAACAATATCTACAACATCAAGAAACAGGCCGTTTTCGACGACACCGGGAATCATGTTTAATTCGACTTCCATTTTATAAGGGTCTTCGATTATGCCTAATTTTACATCTATGATATTATTACCGCTATCGGTAATAAATTGTTCCTCGTTTTCCATCCTGACTTTGGGATTGTATCCGAGTTTCACAAGTTTTTTGCAAACTTTGCCAAGCGCGTAAGGAACGACTTCGATAGGCAGCGGAAAAGCACCTAACCTATCCACCATTTTTGCGGAATTCACGACCCAGAGATTTTGTCTGGAAGACTTCGCGACAACTTTTTCGAACAACAAGGCTCCTCCCCCTCCCTTTATTCCGTTAAAATCAGGGTCTATCTCGTCTGCGCCGTCGATAGTCAAATCAATTTCATCGACATCATCGATAGATAAAAGAGGGATAT
>CAZGBM010000053.1:0-14877 GCA_964523975.1 uncultured bacterium
TAAGTGCTGTTTCTACGCCTTCGGCACCCGTATTCATCGGAAGAGCCATTTCCATGCCCGTTACTTCACATACTTTTTTTAAGAATAAAGGCAGCTGGTCATTTCTGAATGCACGTGAGGTTAATGTGAGTTTGTCAAGTTGTTCTTTCATTTTCTTTATAATGACAGGATTTCGATGTCCATGATTCAATGCGGAATAAGAAGAAAGCATATCCATATATTTGTTGCCTTCAACGTCCCATACCCATACACCTTCTCCTTTATTTAAAACTACGTCAAGAGGCTTGTAATTATGGGCTCCATAGGTATCATCCATTTCCATTAATTGTTCGGTAGTATAATCCATTTCTTTTCTCCTTTTCTATGTCTTTGATTATCTTTTGCCTATCGGAAATTTATGAATATTTATTCACTTTTATGCAGTTTTAAAATAGATTCGTTTTTACAATTGTCAAGGTCTGTTTGAAAAATATTTTTTTAAGTTGATTAATGTGAAGATTTTGCTAATATTGTTTAATATGGATTTTGAAGAATTCGAAAAAGCCGTAAACGAAATTCTAAAAGATATACCTGAAAAATACAGGAAGATACTGCGTGATGAAAGAATTGAAGTTATTTGCAGAGAGTATGTTCCGATGGGCGTAAGGCAAGAATTTCCAGGTAAAATTGTTTTTGGTTTATTTGCCGGAATTTCGAAAAATAAAAAGAGGACATTTTCCGTTCAGGTTCAACCGACAAGAATCGAAATTTATAAGGAAAGTTTTGAAAGAGTTTTTGGCTCAGAAATAAACAATGATATGAAAGAACAAATTAGGAAAACATTAATCCATGAGATAGCCCATTATTTTGGGTTTAATGAGGAAGAAGTAAGAGCGGAAGGATACTGATAAGCGGCTCTCGGCTTACCGCTGGCGGCTAACCGCAAAAAAACAAAAAAAAATTACACATGTAGGTCATGTAGTCAATATAGAATGAAAAACAAAAAACTACAGGTTCTACATGTCCTACATGTAAGAGATTTGGTGAGGGGTGGAGTTTTAAACAAAAATAGTATAGTATTTCTTTGTAGTTAAACTAAGCTTTTAGCTTTTTGTCATTGGCTATTAGCTTGAAAAACAAAAAACCTTTGTCCTCTTTGCCTGCCCTGTAGGGAGGAACGACCGTACCAGGGTGTACTTTGTGGTTCAATCTTTTCGGTTTTTTTAGTGTGTGGGGTTGTGTTGGGCTTGACAAAAAATCAAAAGCGGATAATTTTCAAGGAAACAAGACTTTTTTGAGTTTGATTTAAGTTATCCAACAGTTTGTTTAAGCTGCTGTTTTTTATTTTTATGGACCTTAAAGGAGGTTAAAATGAAAGAGAAAGTTTATATTTTCGACACATCTCTTAGAGATGGCGAACAGGCTCCGGGATTTAGCATGAATGTAGATGAGAAGGTAAAATTAGCCTTACATCTACAGAGATTGAATGTCGATTGCGTGGAAGCCGGTTTTGCCATTGCCTCCCAGGGAGATTTTGAAGCTATTACGGAAGTTTCAAAAGCTCTTAAAGGTCCGGAAATAGCCAGTCTTGCCAGAGTCAAGGAAATAGATATAGACCGTGCTTGGGAGGCTCTTAAACACGCTAAAAAACCCCGTATTCACGTTTTTCTGGCAACATCAGACATTCACATGAAGTATAAACTCCAAATGGAACCGGAGGAAGTTCTTGATGCAGCGGTAAAAGGGGTACAGCATGCTTGTAAATACACTGATAATGTGGAATTTTCGGCGGAGGATGCGACAAGAACAAAACCGGAATTTCTTGCAAAAGTCTGCAAAGCTGTTATAAAAGCCGGTGCAAAGGTTGTAAATATACCTGATACCGTTGGATATACCACTCCGGATGAATTTTCAAGGCTGATTGCCAACCTGAAAGACGAAATAAAAAACGACGCCAGAATAAGTGTGCATTGTCATAATGACCTTGGTCTTGCTGTTGCAAATTCACTTGCGGCAATAACCGCAGGAGCCAGGCAGGTAGAATGCACAATCAATGGTATAGGGGAGAGAGCAGGAAACGCCTCGCTGGAAGAACTTGTAATGATACTCGATACAAGGAAAGATTATTTTGATTTTAGAACCGACATAAATACCGAACATATATATCCGGCAAGCAGAGCTCTTTCTTTGATTACCGGAGTACAGGTTCAACCGAACAAAGCGGTGGTTGGTAGAAATGCTTTTGCTCACGAGGCTGGAATTCATCAGGATGGAGTTCTGAAAGAAAAAAGCACTTATGAGATAATGAAACCCGAACGTATCGGGTTGCCCTCAAACGAGTTGATTCTCGGAAAACATTCGGGCAGACACGCTTTTAGAAATAAGCTCGAATCACTTGGGTATCAGCACTCTGATGAGGAAATAGATGCGCTTTTTAAGAAGTTTAAAGAACTTGCAGACAAAAAGAAGGAAGTATATGATGAGGACCTTGAAATGCTTGCGGCATCGGAACTTTTCGCAAAAGAGGAGAAATACAAACTGCTTTCCGTTAATTTTTCCGGTGGAACTAATGTGGTGCCTTCTGCTACCGTTGAGATGGAAGTTGACGGAAAGTATTTCAAGGAAGTCGATTCGGGAGATGGTCCGGTAGATGCTGTATACAACGCAATCCAAAAGGTTGTACATGATAAAGTTATCATTAAACAATTCAGTATCAGCGCAATAACCGGCGGTTCGGATGCTCAGGGAGAAGTTACTGTACGTATTGAGGAAGAGGGTATTGATTCTGTCGGTAGGGCTGCTAAAACCGATATTGTTATTGCAAGTACCGAAGCTTTTGTAAATGCTTTGAACCGTCTTGCTTTAAAGAAGAAAATGAAAGGAAAGGACGAACACGGAGTGTAATTATGGGATATACTATAACAGAAAAGATACTTGCTGCACATGCTGGTCGAACGGAAGTTAAACCGGGCGACCATATCGTTGCGGATGTGGACTTTATGGTTGCGAATGATATAACTGCGCCGATAACTATTAATATTATTGATGATATAAAAAATGCCAAGATAAAAAATGAGCAGATTGCTCTTGTTCCCGATCATTTTACGCCTAATAAGGATATTAAATCCGCCCAAAATGTGAAGTTGATGAGAGAGTTCTCAAAAAAACATAATGTTAAATACTTTTTTGAGACCGGAAGGTGCGGAGTAGAACATTGTATGCTTCCTGAAATGGGTCTCGTGTTACCCGGTGACCTCGTAATAGGAGCGGATAGTCACACCTGTACCTATGGAGCTCTCGGATGTTTTTCAACCGGGGTTGGAAGCACCGATCTTGCAGGAACTCTTATTACGGGCAAGGTATGGCTTAGAGTTCCCGAAACCATCAAACTTGAATATAAAGGTAAATTGAAGAAATGGGTTTTTGGTAAGGACTTGATACTTATGACTTTAAAAGAACTCGGAAATGTTGACGCTATATATAAGGCTCTTGAATTTACCGGAAGCACGATTTCAACTTTAAGTATGTACCAGCGATTGACAATGAGTAATATGGCTGTAGAAGCCGGAGCAAAAAATGGCATATTTCAGCCGGATAAGATTACCGAAGAATACGTTAAAGAGAGGGCAAGAAGAAGCTATAAAATATATAAAAGTGATTACGACGCCAAATATTCTGATGTACGTAAGTTTGACGTTTCGAAACTTGACCCGCAGGTTTCCTTACCGCATTTTCCTTCTAATGCAGAAAGTGTAAAAAACATAGGAAAGATAGAAATTGACCAGGTTTTTATCGGTTCCTGTACAAATGGCTGGTATGAAGATTTGGAAATTGCTGCCAGGATTTTGAAAGGCAAAAAAGTAGCTCCTGCAGTAAGATTAATAATTGCTCCTCCGACACCTGAAATTTATATGAAAGCTCTTAAAAACGGTTTACTCGAAATTTTCGGTGAGGCAGAAGCGGTAATTGGTCCACCGACCTGTGGTCCATGCCTGGGCGGACATATGGGAGTTCTTGCTGCCGGAGAGAAAGCTGTAGCTACTACAAATCGTAATTTTATTGGAAGAATGGGGCATTACGAGAGTGAAGTGTACCTTTCTAACCCAGCAGTTGCAGCTGCTTCGGCAGTTGCAGGAAGGATTGTTCATCCGGAGGAGGTGCTGTAATGGATAAAATGCAAGGTAAAGTATGGAAATTCGGAGATAACATAGACACAGATTTGATAATCCCGGCTCGTTATTTGAATATGACCGACCCTGAAGAGTTAGCAGCACATCTTTTTGAACCTGTTCGCGGAGAAAATTTTGACGATCTGATCAATAGCGGAGATGTTATAGTCGGCGGCGATAACTTCGGGTGCGGCTCTTCAAGAGAACATGCTCCTATTGCCGTAAAAGCAAGCGGAGTATCCTGCGTTATCGCTAAAACATTCGCCAGAATTTTCTACCGAAACTCTTTTAATATAGGACTTCCTCTTATAATTCATAGCCAAGCAGCTGAGGAAATTAAAGAAGGGGATACGCTGGAAATCATTCTTGAAGAAGGTAAAATTTTAGACCGTTCAAGTGGCAAAGAATACTCTTTTCCGTCACTTGAAGACATGATGATTAAGTTAATAGAAAGCAAGGGTTTAATACCCTATATTTTAAACGAAGGTTATGATAATGGAGAGAAGTGAGAAGATGTTCTGTATGGATACCGGATACCTGGTCTCGGATACCGGAAAAGCAAAAATAAAAAACTCTGTGTTCTCTGTGTCTCTGTGTGAGAATAATTTTTTAAAGGAGGGAAAGTGAGAAGTGATTCTGTAAAAAAGGGAATAGAGAGAGCCCCGACGAGAGCTCTTCTTTGCGGGTGTGGTTTTGATCCAAGAGATATTGATAAGCCATTTGTTGCCGTTATTTCTTCGGTTACCAATATAATTCCGGGGCATGTTCACTTAAGAGATATTCAGGAAGCCGTCGTAAATGGTGTTTACGCCGGAGGCGGAGTTCCTTTTTATTGTTCGGTTCCGGGCATTTGTGACGGTGTTGCTATGGGCCATAGGGGAATGAGTTACAGCCTTCCTTCAAGGGAACTGATAGCTGATTCCGTTGAAACGTTTGTAAACGCTCATCAGCTTGACGGCATCGTTCTTGTTACCAATTGTGATAAGATCACTCCGGGTATGCTTATGGGTGCGGGCCGTCTTCGTTTGCCTTCGATAGTTGTAACTGGTGGTCCGATGCTTAGCGGAAGATATAAAATGAGAAAACTTTCTCTCGTTAGAGATACTTTTGAGGCAGTTGGTGCATATCAGGCGGGAAAAATATCGGAAGAAGAGCTGTATGCTCTTGAAAAAGAGGCCTGTCCGGGGGCGGGTTCGTGTCAGGGTTTATATACGGCTAACACTATGGCGTGCGTTACCGAGGCTCTGGGGATGTCTCTGCCTGGTTGTGCGACCAACTTGGCAGTTTCTGCTGAAAAGAAGAGAATTGCTTACAGATCGGGAGAACGAATTGTTGAACTTATCAAAGAAAACAAATCGTGTGATAAGATAGCTACAAAAGAAGCTTTTGAAAACGCAATCCGTATAGATATGGCTCTTGGAGGTTCTACGAATTCTGTTCTTCACATACCCGCAATTGCGCATGAATTTGGTGTTAATTTACCTCTTGAGGTTTTTGACAAAATTAGTAAGGATACTCCGAATATTACAAAAATAAGACCTGCGGGAGATTATTTTATGGAAGATCTGAACTATGCAGGCGGAATTCCGGCGGTTTTAAAGTCACTTGAATCGAAAATAAATGATTGTATGACTGTAAGCGGTTTTACAACAAAAGAAATAGCTGAAAATGCCGAAATTTATGATGATGATATCATAAGGTCAATTAAAAATGCTTACAGCAAAGAGGGCGGTATCGCGATTTTAAGAGGAAATCTCGCTCCCGGCGGAGCCGTTGTCAAACAATCTGCCGTTGATCCATCTGTGATGCAGTTTACTGGTACAGCAAGGGTTTTTAATGCGGAAGAAGATGCCAATAAGGCTATTTTGGGAGGTAAAATTAAGGCAGGCGATGTTGTCGTTATTCGCTATGAGGGGCCAAAAGGCGGTCCGGGGATGAGAGAAATGTTGAATCCAACTTCAGCTATTTCCGGTATGGGTCTTGAGAAATCAGTAGCCCTTATAACGGATGGCCGATTTTCAGGCGGAACAAGAGGTCCTGCTATCGGTCATATATCACCTGAAGCATCAGAGGGTGGACCTATTGGATTACTTAAAGAAGGAGATAAGATTAAGATTGACATTCCCGCAAGGAAAGTTGATGTTTTGATAGATGACGCAGAATTCGAGAAGAGAAAAAAAGCCTTTAAGCCCTTTAAGAAAGACATTCCACGCGGATATCTACAGAGGTATTCGAGGTTAGTTAAATCAGCAGGAGATGGAGCGGTATTTAATTAAGAGTCGTTTGGCGAGAAAGAACCTTTTGACGTGTTATTGGCTGGTTGTGCTTGATTTCCTTATCTTAGGAAATTAAATATCAAAAATTAAAAAGCAAAATGACATATAAAAATGTGAAATTAATTCTTTTTTACAACAAAATATTTAAACCGAAAAAACGGGTTTTCTATTGCCCCCAATACCCCATTTTTTCAACAACAAATAGCACAAATTACACAAATAAATTAAGAATAATATTTTTTATTGATGTAAAAACAAAGTCTTTTTTTAATATTCGTGTTATTTGTGTGATTCGTTGTTTCTCTTTTTAAATTTATTTTTGAATTTTGATTTGTAATTTTACATTTTGATATTTGATTTTTAAATTTTAGTGGCATTATCGGGTTATGTTTTTTCTTGTTATTAAATTCTTTATCTTCTTAGGAGGGATTATTATGAATACAACGAGTACAAAGAATGCCACGAATACGGTGCCCACTCTAAGAAGGGTTTGATTCACGTCAGGATATACCAATTTTTCGATATAATGAACGATAAATGAGCCGGGATAAGTGCTTTCCGGGCTGTATTGTGCTCTTGATAAGTTTTCAAGTATAGTCAACGGACAAAATCTTCTTAAAGTCGTTAGTATTCCAACAAAGAGTATGCCAGAAAGATGGAGAGTTCTAAACAGCCACCAATCAAAAAAATCATTTTTGAAGAAGCCGTATACAGTCAGAAAGAAACCCAGCAGCATAAAAATTATCCAGATGAAATGCACTATGACGATTATATCTGCGGATATTTTATAAAGCATATTATCAGTTAAAGTTACTTTCATACTATAAAATAACAACCCTTGTATTTAAAAAAACAATAACTATATTTTAATTCGAATATTAAGGAGGGCAAAATGATATTTTTAGTTTTACTTTTAAGTAAAATTGCGGAAGCCGGTGCTTATTTCCTGATATTTAATTCTCTCGGTCCGGCACAAACCGCCATGGGTAAAGGAGGAGTTGCGTATTATGACAATATTGCAAGTGTATATTATAACCCGGCAAGTATTAATCTGGTAAATCCCGGAATATATGTTCAAAATACACCACTCCAGTCACCCTGGAATGTTTGTTTTACGGAACTTGGCAATAATTTCGTGAATGAAATTTCAAGCAAATATTATCCTTCAGATAGCGTGCCTTATTCTCCTGACTGGTTACCAGGAGTTTATCCCGGGATGAAATATATCTACGAAGGAACTGCGAACTAAAATCTGAGTACCTATTACTGGGCCGGAAAGGGAGATTAAACTAAAGCTTCCTTAATTTTCCTCAATAATTTTGGCACGTCGTAAGGTTTCTCTAAAAATTCGAATTTCCTCTGTGCGATGTGTGACAATTCGGCTTTTTCATCGATATATCCGCTGCTTAGTAGAATTTTAATATTCTCGTCTTTGGCGATGAGTTCTTCGGCAAATTCCAAACCGCTTCCATCGGGCAATACGACATCGCTGAAAACCATTTTTATTTGTTTCTTATTTTCTGCGAAAATCTTGACGGCATCTTCGATACTTTCTGCCTCTAATACCGAATAGCCATTCTCTTTTAGAACCCTGACAATGAAGTTACGCGTAATTTCTTCATCTTCCACAACAAGTATTAACGCACCATTACCCTGTAAATTTGCAATCGGCACAGCCTCTTTTGTTTTTTTTGTTTTTTCTTCATAACTTACAGGTAAGTAAATTCGAAAAGTCGTGCCTTTGTCGGATGCACTGTCCACGTTTATCCATCCGTCATGTTTCCTAACTATCTCGTGTACAACTGATAATCCAAGTCCGGTACCGCTTTTTTTGGTTGTAAAGAATGGTTCGAAAATTTTTGAAATCGTTTTCTTATCTATACCCACGCCCGTATCCATAACCGATAAACAAACAAAATCTCCCGTTCGAGAAGAGGGTATCTTACGAGTTTTTTTATCGTTAATCTTAATGTTTTTAGTCTTCAATGTTAATTTTCCGCCTTTAGGCATTGCATCACGCGAATTTACTATAAGATTCAGAATTACCTGTTCTATTTGTGTGGAATCCCCCTTTATATTTTCAGGTACTTTCTCAAGATTGCTTGAAGACTCGATATCTTCTCCGATTAGTCGGTCAATCATGCCTTCGATATCGGTTATTATTGAGTTCAGATCGAATACTTCAAGTTTAACCGGTTTTTTTCTGCTGAATGCGAGAAGTTGTCCCGTAAGATTGGCTGCCTGGTTCGCCGCGCTAATAATTTCTTCTATCATTTCTTTTTTCGGGTCTTCGGCTGGTATTCCATCATTGAGAAGGTAACCATAACCGATTATTGCCGTTAAAAGGTTATTGAAATCATGTGCTATGCCGCCGGCAAGTATGCCTATGGCTTCCATTTTCTGTGACTGAAGGAGTTGAGCCTGAATCTTTTTTTTATCTTTTTCTATTTCTTCTTGCTTTTTTTCCAGTTCAATACTGTGCAATCCCATAGCAATATCCCCCGCAAGTTCTTGAAACAATCTGTGTTCTTCAATATCATTAATAAAAGATGCAGGCACATAACACAAAAGCACTCCGTAAAGCCTTTCTTTATGTTTTAAAAGGGTAGCCATACTCCCTTTCCCCGGCATTTTTTTGATAAATGGACAATTCTTACATTCGGATTCAGTATCCTCTATTATCACCAATTCTTCATTTTTCAGTGCTTTTTGCGCGCATATAGGAAAGATTCCTTTTTTTAGAAGGCTCTCCGAATCTATAAGATTCTCTCCAAAACCTTTTTCTACAGACTTTAAAAAACCGCCTGTTTCATCCGTTAAAATAATCCGGACTACATGATATCCCCTTGTTTCTACTAACTCATTACAAGCTTTGTGCAGTAATCTATCCCGGTTCTTTTCAAAAGCGATAAGTTGATTTACGTTCCTGAGCGCTTGAAGCACTGCGTTTAAATGTTGTATCTTATTTTCGGAACTTTTACGATAAATTGCATATTGCATTGAGCGGATGAGAAGACTGGAATTAATCTGACCCTTAACCAGATAATCCTGCGCCCCATTTTGTACGGCTTTCAATGCTATTTCTTCATCGGCATTTCCGGTCAAAATAACAATTGGCATATCAGACATCTTATCCTGTACTTTGTTTAACGTCTCAAGTCCAAAACTATCAGGGAGAGTCAGGTCCAGAAGAACAATGTCAAAATCCTTCTCGTCAAAAAGTTTCAATCCCTTTTTAAGTTCATTAACATGTTCAAGCGAAAATCTAAAACCATCCGCTTCAGATAGAAAAACTTGAATGAGACGAGCATCGCCGGGGTTATCTTCAATCATTAAAATGTTACGATTCTCTCTATCCAAAATTTTCCTCCTGTCTTTAATCCGTTCTCAAGGTCTACTTCCATTTGGCGGCAATTTTACAATAGTAAACCAGAAATCATCTATAGCCTTTACCACCTTATGGAATTGGTTAATATCAATCGGTTTGGTAATATAACAATTAGCATGCAAATTATAAGACTTCAAAACATCCATTTCGTCGCTTGAAATTGTAAGGATAACCACAGGTATACGTTTCAAATACGGATCTTCCTTTATCTCAGCTAACACTTCTCTGCCATCTTTTTTTGGTAGATTCAAATCAAGCAGAATTAAATCAGGACGTACGGCTTCTCTGTACTTACCTTCTTTGCGTAAATAAGACAAAGCCTCAACACCATCCTTAACAGTATACAACTGATTACTGACTTTACTTTCCCTTAGAGCTTCCTCTGCCAATCTGATATCGCCGGGGTTATCCTCGACCAGCAAAATATCAGCCGGTTTTCCAATTTTACCATCTTTCATTTACTTCCTCCTTTAGGGATTGTAAAATAAAAAGTTGAACCTTTTCCCGGTTCCGAGTCCGCCCAAATTTGCCCATTGTGACGCTCTATAATCCTTTTACAAATAGCGAGACCCATTCCCGTACCCGGATACTTATTCTTTGGATTTAACCTCTGAAAAATGACAAAAATACGATCTTTGTACTCGGGATCAAAACCTATACCATTATCATTTATAGAAAAAAGCCACTCGGGACCTTTATCCCGAACCGAGATATGAATGCGAGGCTGTTCTTCGCTCTGGAACTTGATTGCATTACCTATTAAATTTTGTAATAACTGAACAAGTTGAATTTTATCAGCCATTACGGTTGGCAAATCATCATTTGTAATTATTGCATGATTTTCTTTAATCGTAGCACTCAAATTTGTCAGAGCCCGACCAAGAGCAGAATGAGAATCCATGGGTTCAAGAATTTTACCCCTCGTTTCAATACGAGAATATGCGAGCAGAGCATTAATCAACCTTTGCATGTGATTTGCTCCATCTACAGCGAAACCTATAAATTCTCTTGCGTCATCATCGAGTTGGTCCTTATAACGCTTTTCTAAAAGCTGAGTATAACTTGCCACCATACGTAAAGGTTCCTGTAAATCATGAGATGCGATATAAGCAAATTGCTCCAGTTCTTTATTGGAACGTTCCAATTCTGATGTACGGTACTCGAGACGTTCATTGAGTGTTCTCAGGGTTTTCTCAGCTTTTTTGCGTTTCTCTTCTACTCCTATACCGTAAAGTGCATACGAGATATCGCTTGCCAGCTCCTTAAACAAGTTTTGCTCTTCTTTATCCATAGCCATATTCTCCGGCAGCGCTACTGTAATTGTCCCGTAAGCTCTTCCCTTGTGCTTTAATCTGGTAATTAAACGAGCTCCTTCCTTATATTCTGATAACAGAGGACAGTTTTCACAAGTCGTATCAGGTTTTTTAATCAATACAATAGCATCTTTTTTAAGTGCCATTTCCTGGCATTTGGTTTTCTTTCCTTCCTTCAGTATCTTCTTAACAGACGAGAACTTTTTGCCAATGCCTTCACCTGCAAGGGATTTAAAATTTCCCTCTTCGTCGAAAAGAGCAATCCAGGCTTTTAAATATCCTCTGGTTGTTGTCAGCTGTTTGCAAGCTCCTGAGATCAGTTTATTTGCATTCTTCTCTTTGGTTATAAGCTGGTTTACGTTCCGAATAGCCCACAACACTTTGATTAGATGTTCTATTCTCTTTTCCGTTTCTTTGCGTTCGGTGATATCCTGCATAGTCTCGCTCGCACCAATTATACCTCTATGTTCGTCTCGTAGCGGAGCGGCTGTGACAAATATCCACTTCCCCTCTTCGCCGAGCTCTGGGGAAAACACCTCGGTTTCGTAAGCGCCGTCAATCCAATCAGATCGCCTGACACTGTTATACTGCCGTATGATTTCCTTCTCCGGGCAGCTATCTACTATCAGATCCGGCAGCACTACATGCTCCTTGTTGTATAATGCTACCCACGGCTTCTGCGTCCCCACCACCTGCTCGGCGGAGACGCCGGTTAGGGCTTCGCAAGCATGATTCCAGTGAGTAACGGTATGCTGCGAGTCGATTACAAATGTCGGAATTGAACTCCCCTGTACAATATGCGATAACTTCGCTTCACTCTCCTTCAGAGCCTGCGTAACTTTCGCTATTCGATTGGCATGCTCGACTAACTGCAATACAATTATCCCTCCTACAACAGCGGTAATCAGAGATTTGAGCAAAGCTTCAAACCAGTTGAATGGTGTAGCCGGTCTTCCAAATAGTATATGAGGCAGATCGAACACCTCATCCGCCCATACCAGGATAACCAACAGTACAAAGATAACCAGCGCACGAATCGAGATATTTTTACTCGGTATCGACTGAGATTTGTGTCTTTTGAGTAAATCAAACCACTTCATAAGTCAATGCGGTATCAGCCAGCATCCCATAAGTCTCTTACTTAACCTCCGGGCACACCAGCAATTGGCGCACAGATTAAAGATTATATTTTTTGGGTATAGCGGAAAGTTTTCTCTGCGGATAAACCAAAATGTTGTTGAATTTTGGCATTCACGAAGATTGCTATGTCTTATAAATTTAAATTCCCAATTATTTACTTTCATAGGCCTGATCTTTAATTAAAAACAATGCATTCTTATAATATTTTTAAACTTTTAAAATGAATTTTTATATATTTTATATGTATTGTTATATTATAGTTATCGTTTTACGAAAAGTCAACCCCAATCTGCAGATTTCAATCGGTTGGTCGGTCAGTCTCTTTCTTGAAAAACTTCTTTTGCTGCATACATTCCGTTCAAAGCAGCGGGGAAGCCGGCATAAACAGCCATTTGCATGATTACTTCGACTATTTCTTCTTTGGTGCATCCGACATTTAACGCTGCGTTGATGTGAGATTTCAATTGGGGAGTGGCATTTCCGAGAGCCGTCAATGCCGCAACAGTGGCGATTTCACGGGATTTTAAATCCAGGCCGGGTCTTGAATAGATATCGCCAAACGGAAATTCGATGACATATTTTGCCAAATCGGGAGCAATTTCTTTTAAATTTTCGGTTATTCTTTCTCCTGATTCACCATTGATTTCTTTTAATTTTTTCCAACCTCTATCGAATCTTTCATTACTCATTTTTAACCTCCGAATAATTGTTTTTGTTTCTTTTGTTACCAGCCTTTAAGTCTTTTAACTGTAGATTTTTCGGTGGAATTGTCAAGGATGAATTTCCTGAAAGGAAATTCAACAGTCCGGAGTCACGAGTCCGGAGTCGATGTTAGATACCGGCTACCGGATATCAGATACCAGTTAAAAGCTGACGGATGACTGCCAGCGAAATTTTCTGTTTTGAATCTTAATTATGCCCTTGACAATACGTATATTTTTATTATAATATGTACGTACAAGGGAGAGTGTAATGGATAAAAAACTAACTTTAAAACTTGGCAAAGAGGTTATTGATAATGCCAAAGACTATGCCAGAAAAAGGAATCAGAGCTTATCTAAATTAGTGGGAAATTATTTTGATTATCTTTCAAGAGTTGAAGGAGTGAGCGATTCTGATATTTCCGCATTAGTCAAAGAGTTATCGGGCGTCATTGATTTAAAGAAGGGTTTTGATTTAGAAAAAGAGTATTTAGGGTATATAGTTGAGAAATACAAATAATGCGGAAGATATTTGTTGATGCCGATGTAGTTCTTGATTTATTTGCAAAAAGAGAGCCTCATTATAAATACGCAGCTGCTCTTTTTACTTTGATTGACCAATCAAAAGTCAAGGCTTTTACGAGTTCTCTGGTTATTTCCAACGTATATTATATTCTAAGAAAATTAAAGGAAAGAGAATTTGCCGGTAACAAGGTAAGAAAATTAAGGCTTTTGCTTAACGTATTAACTATTAATGAGAAAATAATAGATTTAGCCTTATCTTCGAATTTCAAAGATTTCGAGGATGCCATTCAATATTATGCTTCCGCTATGAACAAAATAGATTTTATTATAACAAGGAATAAGAAAGATTATAAGACAAGTGAAATACCTGTTGTTTCTCCTGAGGAATTTGTGAATTTAGTAAAGGCGGGTTAGCTAATTTTGCCGTAAAGACACTAAGACACAAAGTTTTTTTAACAACAAATCACACAAATTACACGAATATTTTTATTAATTTTCCTAAATCCTAAATCCCAAATCCCAAATCCTAATAGTTACTATTTTCCAATTCATCTATTTTTCTATTTTGCTGTTTTGGCTGTAGACTGGCGACTGGTGACTCACGACTGGAGACCGATTCGAAGAACCCAGAGATTCAAAAAACAAGACCATGGCCTTCTATTTTTCTTTCACCAAATATTCATCAAGAATAGCCTTAAGGATTTTCGCTTTACTTTTAACGTCATTTTGTTTGATTTTGTCTGCTTTGATTTTAAGATTTGCCTTATCTATTGAGTTTTTAAGCGTTATTGTGTCTATTAATGCCGATACTTTGCAGTAATAACTTCTAGATCTGCCATCATTAAATTTTTTTAGCATTGTTTCAAGCAATTTTATACGCACTTTCTGTTGAGCTATAAATTTCTCAATTCCGTGTTCTTTGATAAAAATCAAATTAGGCATAATCTTCCTGCAGGGAGGATAAGAAGGAGATTCTTTCATATATCGGTATTCTTCATCACTTTTGAATTTTGAACACGGGAAATCTGAGCACTCAGAACAAATTTCAAGATTTTTTTTCTTGACGCAACAGGTTATGAAGGAACATGATGGATGTTTATTGAAGAAATCAGGGCCAGCACATCCGGGACATCTTGAAGTCCCTACAGTATAGTATCTGGGGCATAAGCCGCAATCAAGTCCACATACACCAATTATTGGGTATTTTTTCAAAATAAAGCTTGGTTTTCCCATGATTATACCCCCTTTAATCCGTTTGGAATTTCGAATAATTTGTTTATAAATAATATTGAAAAAAAGACTAAATGTCAAGGAATTTTAGCCACGGAGATACTAAGACACAAAGTCCAACCCTAAAAGATTCAGACAGGATTTACAGGATCAACA
>CAZGBM010000054.1:0-14782 GCA_964523975.1 uncultured bacterium
TCGTGTAAGTAGGGGATGGTCTTTGCTGCCCAACACATCCTCCTGGGCAAAGGCTATATTGGCTGTCAATAGAAACATTCCTAACAGCCAAAGCGCTCTTTTCTCTTTGTTCCTCATGGTAATTACCTCCTTTTTTGTTTATTTTTATTGAGCATTTCGCCTGACGGTTTGCGTGTTTGCGAAGTACCAAAGGCATTTGGGTAAGAGCGTAGCCCGAACCAGATACACGCTGTTAGGCGATGCGGCGGCATTTTTTCGAACTTGCGGCTCACTGGTACCCACTGTTGTCGAACTATCTTCTGACCCTGTACATTTTTTTTGCTATTTCTCTGCTTTGCTTAACTCTTCAGCACGTTTGTTTACCCGTTCCTTTAGTTTTGTATAATGCTCTACATCCTCTTTAAGTTGTTCTTCGTAGTTGCTATATGCATCTGCTGTGATTCCATATTTCTTGTATAGTTTTTCAGGCTCTGCCGTGTATTCTTCAATAGCCACAGCCTTAGTTTGCCATAATTCACCGTACTTTTTACTATATTTATCGGGCAAATAATACATATACGCCGTAATCTCCACATATATGTCATCGTTCATTTCCGCACTTGGTTTGGATACTTCTTTTTGAGTTTCCTCAACTACTTCTGTTTTTTCTGCTGGTGCCTTTTCTTCCTTTTTGCCACAGCCGAGAACAACGACTAATACAACTGCGACAAATGTCATCAACATTACGGTAATCTTACTCTTTATTATGTTTTACCTCCTTTCTTTGGTTTTTGCCACCGTTTCGCCTAACTTGTTTATATATACATTATTGCGTACATACTCATTTTGGATGTATTGTTCGGCTTTTCCCATACGTTACACTTTTATTTCTTTAAAATCTATAGTATCCTATCTATATCCTTTTATAGATTTTTTTTTATATATATAGAATTATATGGTAACTTTACAAGAATTTTACCTTTGTCACCGCAGAAAATTTTTATACTCGAATAATTTTCCGAATTTTTTCTTCTCATATTTTTCAACACTTCTATTCTCCTAAATATACTATGTTTTTCCACTACTTAAGTCAAGATAAAAAATCATAATTTCCTACACCTTAAAATTTTACCTTTAGATATTATTCGTTATCCGTTCCGAAAGGAGATGCAGGCAAACCCTCTTTGTTGTACAGGTTCGCGCCTTCAGGATTATCAGCCCACGCATACCTGACGGCAACAGGATTGTCGACATTGTCGTTCCAAACCACAACTTTATCACCCTCTATCTTTGCTTTTGCCCATACAAATTTTTTATCAGGACCACAAATAGCAAAAGTCTTCAATTCCCCACCTCCCTTTACAACCAAACCACCACCGATATCAGTAAATGCAACAACGATCTTGTTTCCCTTAATTTTCATACATTTGTAAATCGGGCCTGAATATACTATATCTTTCTCCCCATAAGCCACCTTTCGAGCTGCGAGAGCAAGTCTCTCACCAACATCTTTTTTATTCAAAGGATGAATGTCATTCCATTCACCGATGTCTATGGCAACAGCCATTCCGGTGTTTTTAACAGCAAGCGTTTTCATCTGAGCTTCTCTAAGAAGAGCCCAGTTGCTTTCGGACGGCTCGTCTTTTGTTTCCATAAAATTATGGAGCTGTACAAACAGGAAGGGAAAATCTCCCTGGTTCCATTTTTGCCTCCAGTTATTTATAAGAGCAGGAAACATTTTCCGGTACTCAATAGGTCTACCGGTATCGGATTCACCCTGGTACCAGATAACTCCTTTTATTGTGTAATTCAACAGAGGTGCAATCATTCCATTGTAAAGACCCGTCGGTTGATACTGAACAAATGTCTGACCGGGTAGAGGGTCCATTTTTGCACCTAATCTGTATTGCCATTTCCCCCTTAAGTCTATTTTATGTTTTCCTATTACCAATTGGTAGGGCTTATCCGGAACAAAACCTCCAGTACCGATGTTATTGATTACCCTTACCACTATGATATTTTTGCCAGCTTTGAGCAAATTTTCCGGGATAGAGTATTTTCTCGGAGGATACTGATATGAAATCGTACCAACAAATACTCCATTAACATAGGCTTCATCAGCATCCACAATTCTGCCCAATAAAAGCCTTGCCGATTTACCTTCGAGGGAATCCGGAAGATTGATTTCTTTTCTAAACCAGACAACTCCATCTATATCTTTCAAATCTTCGTTTTCCCAGTAAGCTGGCAATTGAATGGTATCCCATGCAGAAGCATTGTAAATCGGATCAAACCATGTTTCCTCAGGATTTGCATATCCACTATCAAGCTGCTTTAAGCCACTATACCATCTATCGCTCCTAGCTCTATCTTCTCTTATAATTTTGTTTACATAACTACTGTCTTTAAATTTTTCGGCTGTTTCAAGAGATGCAGGAAATTTTTTCAAAGCATCCTCGCTCATCCAGGCGTCGACGGGCGTACCACCAACACTTGCATTTATTAAACCTATGGGCACTTTGTATTTTTCATATAATGCTTTTGCAAAAAAATAACCCGTTGCGGTAAAATGAAGAATATTCTCGGGATTCACGGATTCCCACCTGCCTGATTTAAGGTCTTCATGAGGTACATTAAAATCGTACCTTTCGGGAACGAAAAAATGTCTTATAAAGGGATTTTCAGCATTGGCAATCTCATCTCCA
Organism: uncultured bacterium; assembly: GCA_964523975.1. Lineage (GTDB taxonomy): Bacteria > Hydrothermota > UBA3072 > UBA3072 > UBA3072 > JAFGHJ01. Next base: position 2,685 of record CAZGBM010000054.1, read on the forward strand.
TAAAGATCTTCCACTCTTTTCATAGGTAAAACCATATTAGACTGACCCGAACACACCCAGACATCACCTATAAGGATCTTTTTTACGGTTATATGATTGCTGGCGTTGATTTCCATATTGTATGGACCGCCCGCTTTCATTTTAGAAAGCGTAACTGTCCATTTACCACATTTGCCGGTTTTCGTTTCATATTTTTTCTCGTTAAAGTTTATTGTTATTTTCTCACCCGGCGCAGCCCAACCCCAGATTTTCACTTTTGTATCACGCTGTAAAACCAGACCATTGCTTATTAACTTCGGAAGCCTAACTTCGCAAAAAGCCTCTTGCGAAAGTAAGAAAACAAAAAGACATAATATCAAATTAACTACTTTTACATTTAATTTCATTAAAAACACTCTTTTCTCTTTTTATTGATTAAAATTTAAAATGCATTTAATCCTATTAATATTATAACTAAATTTCATAAAAACTCAACCCGGCGGAACGGGCTTATTATTTTCAATTATTTCCCATTCCTCTATATCCCCTTCTATTACTTTAAAAAGAGGATGAGGGCCGAATCTTGTCTCGGTAAGCAACTCGTTATATTTTTGCAGGTTTCGCATCTTCAATTTATTAAGCAGATGTACTTTCTCATAATCCAATTGTCCGCTTGTTACTGTCAATATTGTTGGCTTAAAGTTCCAATTAATTTTGTTTCTGTCGAATTTATATCCTCTCTTAACAGACTCCTCGTAAACAGCCATCAGGTACTGATCGATACAGTCAAGTGGGGTCCCTGTTTTCTTAAACCGCTCAAGCTGTGGGTGATTCCTGTATCCTTTTGTTCTTCCTGCAAGAACTTTTTTTGCCAGAAGCGTTTCTCTCCAGAGTGCAAGAAGTCCGATTCTATCCAGATATTTCGGATGTAACGACCAGAGCCTCATTTTATAAGTTAAATGACATAATTTAGGATATAGTTAAAAAGCAAAAGTAATAAAAAATCTAATTCAAATTTCTATACTTAAAATTAATTACCTCTTTAAAGTCATATTTATAGTTCATTCTCTATAAATAAATATATACGATCTATCTCCAATTGCTACATAATTATCTACGCTGTTACTTTTTATTCTGATTGCCAAATTAATTTCTTTATCTGGTAAGTAATCAAAGATATTACCTGTTTCTTTAATTACATAGTAATCTTCATAAGATTCAAGAGTGGTATTTCCAATCGCAATACTATCAGTCACATTATACAGTTGAACAAAACATTTGGAGTGCGGCTCCTCATTATACATTGATGCTGCAAATGTTATTGAGTCAGCGCCAGGATAATTGTTCTTGTTGAATTTTATTAATTGCGCACTCTCATCTGGAAGTAGCTCCCAGTCAGTCGAGCTGGTTCCAATTTTTTTACCGAATTCTAAACGGATTTGCTTATCCGGTTCTATAGGAGTCTCACAACTTATTATAAAAATTGCAACAAGAAAAATACAAATAAATATACTTCTCATTTAAAACCCCTTTTTTATTTAAAATTATACGGTTATCCCTAGTAAAAATCAAGTCCTTTTGAATTAGGTATTGTGGTTGGAGTGGTGCGGCTCTGTTCTCTTTGTTCTCTCTCCGGATAATTTATTGTTAGGATGTTAGGCAAAGGGATGTAAAATAAAAGAATCTAAAAATCCGTGTCTCCATTGTTGTAGACTCTCCGAATCTAAGTTAAATAACGAAATGATTAACCATTTCACCGTTTTCCAATTCCCTTAATTTACTTTGTATTATTTATGGTTAAAATATTTCTTTACGCTTTCGACACAGTTACCAGTACATTCCTATCACTTCTTGGTCCGTCGAACTCACAGAAAAATATATTCTGCCAGGTCGAAAGTCCTAATCGTCCATCGACTATCGGAATAGTCTCGCTCGGTCCGATAATACCAGCTTTAAGATGGGCATCCGCGTTCCCGTCCTGGACATCGTGTTTCCAGATTCCGCGGGGTATCAATTTCCGCAGCAAGTCAACGACATCCTCCTGAACGCTCTCGTCCCAGTTCTCCTGAATCATTATGGCTGCAGTTGCCCCCTGGGCATAAACGTTGACAAATCCGGATTTTACTTTGGATTCTCTAACACACTCCGCTACCTGCGGGGTTATATCGTATAGACCTTCTCTACTGTTTGTGGTTATAGTTATCGTTTTCTGCATTCATCCTCCAATCACTTGATGTTTTTATACCCATCCAGAGGCGCCTTCATCCATATATTATAATCATCTTTAGGTAAAAACTCCAATTCATTCATCTCATATTTTCCCCTATTGAGATTATACTTATCGTAAAAACCATTCTCAAACTCATAAACCTTACCACTATGTGGATCATATAACCTCTCTTTCCCCAGAATCGCATCACTCCATTTTTCCGAAAGTATATCCTCGGTTCTGTTTCTTTCTTGCCAACCTTGCATTATTATATCCGAAGTTTCACTTAACGTCTTGCCGGCTTTAAGAATACCAGTATAAGTATTTGCCTGCTGCCTCAAACAATTATTTACATAGTTTTGACTAACCCAGAAACTTTTGATTGAATTAACGAGAGAATTTTCCAGATCTTTGAATTCCTTCTTGGGAGCGGTAACACCTGTAATAAGAAAACCATAAGCGATACCTCCACCAGGGTTTCCCGTAAAAGGAAGCATCGGTGCAACAGTTATTAAAAACAAACCTTCACCGAGTTTTCCGTTTTTTATAAATAAAGCTCTTAAAAGTTCCGTACTGCCCCCCGGTATTGGACACGGTTCAGTCTTACTTGAAACAATTTTAATATTCTCGAGTCTTGGGCAGCCGGGCATAAATTGTTGAGCTATCTTGCTCTTCGCAATCAAATGGAAATTTGCAAGGAATTTTTCCGGAGTTAAAGGATTAACCACCGGCATATCAATCCAGCCGACCGGGTACCCTCCCATACTCATATACTGCTGATCTATTTGTTTCTGCTGAATATTCAAATAAACTGGTCCGACTTCCCCAAAATAGAAAATTTGCCTTAGAGGCTCGGAAGGGTCTCGAATTAAAAAAGCAAAAGAGCCGCATGTTCCTGCAGTAATTATTTTCCATCCCCCCGGCTTATTGATGGAGAAAAACCCTCCATCAAATTTTTCCATTTTCAATTTATTAGTAGCACAAGCTACAGGATAAGTCTGCAAAAAAATTCCCAGAATGAAAAGGAAAGCTAATATTCTTATTAACTGAAATTTACTCATTTTTTACCTCCTTTAAAAGCCACTAAAAATATTCTGTTAAACATTAATCGGGTTTCCCCTTTATCACCTGCCTGTTCATAAAATGCCTGTCTGACTATATCATTGAAAGCTTTTATATAATCATCACTCAATTCTACATCGTAGAAATCTCGATTTAAATATCCTGCGGCTGCGCCGGAAGAAAATATATTGAATACCTCTTCCGGAGAATGTTTGGTTTCCATTTTCTTTATCTCAGAAAAAGCTACTTTGAATTTTTCTTTCCGAAAAAGTTCAGAATGTTCCTCTGCCGTCTCGAGAAAGAACCAGGGACTCTTAAACCCGGCAAAAACATCCTTCGTCCTGGGGTTTTTCTTAACCCTGCCGATTGCCTCCGCAAAAGTAGAACCATATCTTTTTTTAGCTGGAGCCTGTATGCCGATTCTTCCGCCGTTTACCAGCGCATCATAACAATTCTTTATAGCGAGAGAAGGAGCTTTAAACCACTGAAAAGCGGAATTACAAAAGATGACGTCAAACTGCTCATTATATGTGATTTCCTCTGCGTTTCCGATTTCAAATTTTATATCAAGACCTCCGGAATTCTTTCTCGCTTGTTCTACCATTCCGGAAGAAGGGTCTACTCCTACGACCCTCCCTTCAGTCATTTCTCTTATCCTTCTCGTAATATGACCCACACCGCACCCTAAATCGAGAACATTATCATTTTGCTTAATATCAAGAAGATTCAAAAGCTCCTGTCCCACCGCACTCTGCACCAGGGAATTTTTCTCATACCTGGAAGCAACACCGGTAAAATCGATCTTTTTCATCTTCTATTATTTTTGCCCTGCATAGATTACAAAAATTCCATACTTGTAAAAACAATCTACATTCTTAAAACCGCATTCTCTAAGAGCATTTAGCTGATAATCTAATGTGTCTGGTAAATTATCCGGATTATTTTTATATTGATCTGGGATTCCCGTGTAACTTTCTTCTAACTTAATATTTTTCTCCTTCTCCACGATCCACTCCTTCCATAAATCGAGATACCATCTTTCAATATCTTCCGATACAGAAAGAACAACATCCAGATTAATAAAACAACCTTTATCCTCGAGTATATCATATATTAGCTTAAAAAGCCTTTTCTTTTCCTCTTTCTCAAGATGATGTATTGCTAAAGAAGACATAACAAAGTCAAAAGAATCCTTCAAAACATCGCCGGATAGTATTTCCTGAAAGGTTTTATTTATGTAAGTTATACTATTAAACTCTTTCAGTCTCTCCTGAGCATTATTCAACATCTCTTTTGAGCCATCGATCAACGTTCCCTCTATATTTCCATCAATCTTTAAAAGTTCGCTAAAAACAAAACCGTCCCCACCACCCAGATCCAGAACTTTTGTCTTCCGATCTTTCCGCTTAATAATAAAAAACCTATAATAGGATTTTAATATCTTTATCTGTTCTTTCCGCTCGATTAAGTAATAATCTGCATGGTCTATAAATTCCCTCGCAGCATAATCCCTATACCACTCGCTTTTCTCGAATTCACTCATCCTTACCTCTAATCCACAATCTCGTATTTATCTCTTATAATTTTGGCATTAGGAGGATTATATTGTATTCGTATTGTTCTTCCGAATCGGCTTAGACTCGTTGTTTTCCTGCTTCTCTGCAATTGTACCATCGAAGAGTATATCTTAGGAGAAATATTCTCATCTTTTTTGTTATCCCTCATCACATAAATTTCCCTTATAGACTTTTTCCAACCAAGACCAAAAAAATGAAAAACAAACTCCTCTTCCTCCCCAATTTCCGTATATTTAGCCAGCTCCACTTCTTTAAATTTAAGCTTGTTTTTATATTTCTTCGAGTGTTCTTTTAGGCGCTCGACCATAAACTTGAGAGAAATTTTACCCAGAGCATCTTCTTTATAGCTTCCCCCAATGTCAGAATGTACTCCGGGAAACCAGACTTCTTCAACTACACCTGGTTTATAATTCATCAATGTCGGCACATAAGCATCTCTTGTCTCATCCATACAAATACAATGAACAGCCTTCTTGACGTTTTCCGCCACATGCATATTCTTAAAAAGATTCCATCTTTGTAAAGGTATTCCCAGAATATTAATAGGTATGCCGAAAGCTCCCACCGTATCCCATACGCCTAAAAACTCAACGTCGACTCCAAATCTCTTTCCGCTTGAAATATAACGTACAAATCTATCCTCAATATTTCTCGTTGTTCTATTGGCAGCCGTTTCCCATATTACTTTAATATTTTCGGGAATCCCTTCCTTGTAAACTTGATTGGCAAGCATCCTTGCACTTGCCGCACCCCTGCTGAAGCCAAAGATATGAATCCTATCTCCCGGATGATATTCTCTTGCAATACTCGCATAAGCTTCATCTCTAATTCTTTTCTCATCCTTCCCTGTTCCTCCGCATATATAATTTCCCCAGAAATTGTAATCGTCATCATTTCCGATACCTCTGAAATATCTCGATATCTGCTTATCCGAATCCTCTTCAAGAGACCTGAAGAGCTTAAAGACATTCGTGATAAGACCACTCCCCTGTTTTCCGTTTTCATCATTCCATGTTCCGTCTAAAAATATAAATACATTTCTCTCTTTGGGCTTGGCACTAAAATATTTCTTATATTCTTTTTCGATTATCATTTTCTCTCCCCTCCCTTTTTATATATTTTTAATTTTATTCATAATATTCATAAATCTTGTATTACTTATCGGATGGTCGGCAATAACTTCTCCATTATATATAATACAGAATGTTCCGAACGGACGTGGTGACTCCTGCGCTTCTTTACAATTTTCCAAATTCACTAAATTTGGTTTCATGTTGTACTCATTCTCTGCAGTCTCAACTATCGTTTTTACATTTTTGACCGAATAAGGACATTGATCTGCTCTGATTATGGTTAAGCCTTTACTGTAAGAATCAAGTTTCTTCTGCATATCTGCCTTGAATCTTGGTGTTGGCACATTCTTACTAAATTTTTTCACAAGCAACTGGAAATCAGGTACAGCTTTATCCACAATTTCAAAAGAATTTTTCAAAAACAATTCATTGTTTACCATAAAAGGACCCTTTCGTGTAACAACTGCTACCCCATACATATTTTCGTTTTTAGCATCTTCAATACATTCCTCTAATAACATTGAAGCATAACCTTTATTCTTGTAAGCTTTTTTAAATCCTACAAATATACAATGAATAAACATATAGCCTTTCGCCTCAACAGGTCTTCAGCAAAATTCACCAGGTAAGTATTCAATCATCCCCTGATTCTTGTCTTTATCCGAATACAAAGTTTTTATCTTTAGCCCTTCGGAAAAACGCTTTTTTGCCCACTCAACTTTTTCTAAAAATCCAGGAGTTTTGATATTTTTATACCCGCAAGTTCCAAGCTCAAGAAGATTATCTGAATTTGTATCAATTATTTTTATCTCTTCCATATAATATTTACTCCTTTTTAGATTCTAATATGTGTCAACCAGTGATATAATTCAAGTAAAAATTCTCTATTTTCATATCTTTAATACTATGCAGTAAATTCAATCATGTCAAGCCACTTAAACTACTTTTAAAAAAAAAACTTTGTGCTCTTTGTGTCCTTTGTGGTTCAATTATTGTTTAGGGGTTGTGGTGAGCAATTTTTGAATTTTGATTTGTCATTTTGCTTTTTGATATTTGATTTTTGCATTATTTGCGGCTTTGCCGCGACTTGACATATCGGAAATAATTTCTATTATACTCGTATGAATAAAGAAGTTCACGTGTCGGTTTCGATTCTTGCAGAAGACTTTTCCATACTCGGAGAAATATTAAAAACCATTGAAAACGCAGGAGGGGATTCGGTACACCTTGATTGTATTGACGGAGTTTTTGCACCTAACATTACCTTCGGACCTGTCGTTATAAAAGCTATTCGCAAATTATCAACACTCCCTCTCCATGCCCATTTAATGATAAAATATCCCGAAAAATATATTCAAGATTTCATTGACGCGGGCTGTTCCTGGATTTATTTCCATCTGGAATCGGAAGTAGCGCCTCTAAACATAATAAAGAAAATACACGAATCAAAAGCCAGATGCGGAATCGTCCTGAATCCCGATACTCCCGTGGATATCGTAGAACCTTATTTAGAACTAATCGACTCAGTTCTTGTTATGAGCGTGTACCCGGGATTTTCGGGACAGAAATTCATCCCCGCTGTTCTTGACAAAATAGAAAAAATAAGGAAATTTTCTCCAGCGCTCGATATAGCGGTTGATGGAGGAATCAACGATGAAACAATCGACTCTGTACTAAAATCCGGAGCGAACGTCATAATCACAGACTCCTATGTGTTTTCCTCAAAGGATAGAGCACGTGCCATCAGACGACTCAAAGGTATTAAATGAGCGAAAGAGTCGTAATTCTTGACTTCGGGTCTCAATATACTCATTTGATTGCAAGGAGAATCAGAGAACTCAAAGTCCACGCTGTTATTCTTTCTCCAAAGACTCCCGCGAAAGACATAAAAGACGCAAAGGGCATAATTCTCTCGGGAGCTCCCTGGAGTGTAATTGAAAATAACGCTCCTATACCCGATAAAGAAATATTCGAACTTGGCATTCCGATTCTTGGTATATGCTACGGTTTACAACTTCTTGGAAAATTTTTCGAAGGAGAAGTTTTAAGTTCGAAAAAAAGGGAATACGGTAATGCCGAATTCATTCCCGCTGCCGACCCTCTCTTTAAAGGAGTATCAAAAAAAACTACTGTCTGGATGAGCCACGGGGATAAATTGACCCGATTACCCAAAACTTTCAAAGTAATCGGAAAAACCCGCAATTCCGAATTCGCCGCGATAAAAAAGGAAAATATTTACGGACTTCAATTTCATCCCGAGGTAACTCACAGTCATGAAGGTAAAAAAATCTTGAAGAATTTCCTGTACTCGATATGCAAAGTAAAGGGCGACTGGACTTCTTCTTCCTTTCTGGATATAGCAAAAGAATCAATAATAAAAAGATATAAAGGAAAAGAAACAGCCGTGCTTGCTTACAGCGGCGGGGTTGATTCCACCGTCTGTGCCGTTCTCGCGAAAAAAATTCTTAAAAGTAATTTTATACCGATTTTCGTAGATACCGGGCTAATGAGAAAGGGAGAATCGGAAGAAATAAAAGAAACATCCGAAAAACTGGACCTTGGAGTAAAGATTGTGAAAGCGGAAGAACGTTTCCTCGATGCCCTCAAAGATATCGTAAACCCGGAAAAGAAAAGAATAATCATCGGAAGGGAATTTATAGAACTTTTCGAAGAAGAGGCCAGAAACATAGGAGCCAAATACTTAATTCAGGGAACCCTGTATCCTGATAGGATAGAGAGCGTTTCCGACGTCGGACCTTCTCACACGATAAAAACACATCACAATGTCGGAGGTATTCCTGACGACATCGAACTTCTGTTAATCGAACCCTTAAAAGACTTCTTCAAGGACGAGGTCCGCGAAATTGCCAGGCTACTAAAAATTCCGGAAAAGATTTACAGGAGACATCCTTTTCCGGGACCCGGTCTTGCAGTCAGAATTCTCGGTGAAGTCACAAAAGAAAGAATAGAAATCCTAAAAGAAGCGGACAATATATTCATAGAAACTTTAAAAAAACTCGACCTTTACGATTCGATATGGCAGGCGTTCGCAGTATTTATACCCGTAAAAACTGTAGGTGTAATGGGAGATTCTCGAACATACGCAAATCTCATAGCTCTCAGAGCAGTAAAAAGCGAGGACGGTATGACCGCGGACTGGTTCCCGTTCGAGAAGGACGACCTTACCAAAATCTCATCCCGTATATTGAATGAAGTTCCCGGGATCAATAGAGTCGTCTACGACGTAAGCTCTAAACCTCCCGCAACCATTGAATGGGAATAATCCTTTTTTTCTTTTCGATATCAGAGCTTCTTTTGCCTTCCGGAATACAGATACTGAAAGACGAAAACTGCAAGACAGATCGAATTTCGGTCGGGATAGAGTTGAATCCGGCGGCAAAAATTGCCCAAAACAGAATAAACCTGTTCGAAAAAAGCGGATACAATTACTTTTATCTTAAAGAAATAAATTCTGCCGGTTCACTCTCGGATTTTGTATCTTTGCTTTCCAAAGAAAAAATTTTCCTGGTTAAGAAAGAAGAAGGTCCTACAAATCTCCTCCGTCTCGTATTAAATGACTTTAATGTGAATTCTTCTCCCATCGTCAATATAACCTTTGGCATTACCGGCAAAATAGACGAAACAGAAATAATAGAACTTGCAAAGATGATTCCCGACTCGATCATTTCGAATTCCACCGCTTATTATAAATTAGAAAGAGTCATCGGTAAACAGCTCTACCGCGGAAATAAAAATTTTATTGCAAACATCTCCCCGCCGTCTTTTTCCGACGATTTTTGCGCTTTTCTTGTTTTTATCAAGCTTATAAACAACAGAAATCTTAAAGTTAGATTTTCACCGGAAACCGCTCCTTCTCCATTCCTCATTTACCTATCGGAAGACAAAATCAGTCTTCTTGCCGAGCAGCCCGAGAAGAACGAAATAGAAAAAGCGATTACGAACGTTTCAAACTGGCTTACGGTTCTTTTTCTCCAGGAAAACAGAAGCCGATTTCTGATTTTAACCGCTTCTATGGGAGTGGAAGAAAAAGTAGTCAAAAAGTGGCCCCGGAGAATCAAAAATCTAAAGGAAAGCGATATCCTATATATATGGAAGAAATACTTAACTTCCGGATTCGTAGCATCTCTTGATACAACCTTGATACTAAAAGTCCAGGAAATTTTTCCGGAAAGCGATATAATAGAATGAAAATGCGGCCTACCCAGTGGGTCATCTTAAGTTTTCTTATCCTCCTCGTTTTTCACCCCGTGTTTCATCTCAGGAAAAAAAATCCCCCATACGGAATCCTGCTTATTGACAGGAGCGAATCGATGAAAAAGGCGGGAAAAATCAAGGTCGATTCTCCCGTCGCTTTAAAAAATTTTTATTTCGGAGAGAACGAAGATGGAACGGACATAGGCAAAGCTATGCACCAGTCGACCGGAGATTACGAAGATGTCAGTTTCATAGTACTTTACTCGGACGGTTCAAATACCAAAGGCAAAAATCCGATCGAAGTGGCAGGTAAACTCGGAATGCCCGTATATTTCATTATTCCGGAACTCAAAGAAACTACGGGGTTTATCTCTGTTTTCGGGCCAACCAGAGTTAAAGAAGGAGATTCCGTCAAACTTACGGCATACTATAAAGTTCCTGAAGCCGCTACTCTCGAGATGAATTACGAGAAAGAAGTCGAAAGAAGAAATATCAAAAAAGAAGGGATTTCGGACTTTTCCTTCCTTCCGCCTGCCGGTAAGACCAATATAAGATTCGGTCTTATAATCGAAAACGATACGATAGATAAGACCAACTGGATGCTCGACGTAAAGAAAAAACATAAACTTCTGATTATAGAAGGTATCCCCGATTGGAATCATAAATTCATCCTGCGTTATTTCGAAGACAGAGGATGGGCGGTCAACAGTCACAAAGCAGATAGTATAAACTTCCAAGATTTCGATATTGTATGTTTTCTGGACAACCCGGATAATTATAAAGAAAACATCGACAATTATCTGAAAAAAGGGGGAAGCATATTTGTTATAGGTTCTGCTCCCATGAACTTGAATTTTCTGCCTGTGATTGCCCCGAATCTGACCAAGTATTCCGGCAAACTTCCTGAGAGCTATTATCTAAAACCCGGCGGAGTAAGAAGAACCTCGAAAGAGCTCGCAGTTTCGGGAGAGAATGTCGCATACCTAATGCCGTATGGTAAAGGAAACGTCGTTCAATTCATCTATCTCGAATTATGGAAACTTGCTCTTTCAGCCGGACAATTATACCCGGAAAATTTTTTCGAGAAGCTGATGGATAATTTATTAAAAGAATTAATAAAGGATGAAACAAGCACATCCTATTCCAAAAGACTGCTCGAAGGTGAAGATTTTATCCTGCAATTCGGAGAACAGAAAGAAGACACAAAATCGTTCTTCTGGGATGGACAGAGATTACCAGTTAGCGGTGATTCAATAACAATCGGCAACCCGGCAAAAGGTTTACATCATTTTAAAATAGAATTACCATCTGATACTGTTGAAGATTCCGTTCTGGTTGTAGGTGAATCCGGCGATAGAATGGGAATAGATACGCTCATGCTTAAAGGTATCGGTGATATGAGCGGAGGCGGAAGATGGGATAAGGACTTCAAGAAAGAAAATCTGGAGTCCAGAGAAAGAGAAATATGGGTAAACCTGCGCCACAACTGGTTATTTATTGGTCTATCATTTTTACTTTTATTCCTCGATTGGATTTTATGGATGAGAAAGAGTAGCTAAAATTTAAGAGTTCGAGGGTTCGAGCATTCCAGGCTTCGAGTTAAAAAAAACAAAAAAAATAATTACACATGTAGAACCTGTAGTTCATATAGGAATTTCAAAAGACAAAATCTACAATTCCTACATTATCTACATGTAAATAAATTTCGGTGTGGGTTGGGCTTAAACAACAAAAAAATATCGTGTTATTCTTGTGGAATCTCGTGGTTTGTTTTTTGAATTTAGATTTTTGATATTTAATTTACCAGAAAAAGCGATGAAATTAAATGTGATATTTCTTTGTAAAAAAATAAAAATTTTGCCCGACAGTACTATAAAACAGCTTGACATATCTTGCATTTTTCCCTGACTTGAATTAATATTAATGAGGTGAAAGAATATGAAACCCGAAAAATGTAACATTAATGACCCGGAATGTCACCTG
>CAZGBM010000055.1:0-13756 GCA_964523975.1 uncultured bacterium
TCGACAATCTAATAAATAAAGTCTCAATTATTGTGAATTTTGGCAACTGTTAATGTCTGCAAACCCTTGTTTATTGTACAGTTGACAAATTTTTGAGAATAGTTAAAATAAAACTATGAGGAAAGGTATTGCTACTCTACCACTGCACTGGGGGCACGCTCCGAGATGGTTATTTGAAGAAATGAAGAAACTCTCTCTTGCACTTATGGAAGTCATGCTCGTTGAATACCCTCCGGTGAAGATTTTGGAAAATCTTTCCGACCCATTCTGGTTTCAATCACTTGGTTGTATCCTTGGTTTCGACTGGCATTCGAGCGGTGTTACGACGACAACAATGGGTGCGCTTAAAGAAGTTTTTAAAAAACTCGACGCCGGTATTTATATTTGCGGGGGTAAAGGTAAAACTTCGCTTAAAACTCCTGATGAAATAAAGGAAATCGGATATAGAAAGAGCATGAATGTCGATTCTCTAATATACACAAGCAAAATTACGGCAAAGGTTGACAATTCAGCTCTTCAGGATGGATATTCAATATATCATCATACGATCATATTCACATCGAAAGGCGAGTGGAGCGTCGTACAGCAGGGTATGAATGCTGCAAATCGAATGGCGCGTAGATACCACTGGTTTTCCGGCTCACTGAAGGATTATACATATGAACCGCACAAAGGAATTATAACCGATGGCTTTACGACTCCCTTGAACATGGTTTCCAAGGATTCTGCAGGGGCAAGGAAGATATCGACTTCCATTGCTTCTGACTATCCGGAAAAAACACTCCAAGAATTAAAAAAAATAAGAGAGTTAAAATTGCCCTTACGTCATCAGATAGTCAAATCAGATATCAATTTAGAAAAATTAAGAAAACCACTCGAACTAACCTTTAATCGGCAACCGGAAAATTTCGAAACCCTGTTGGGCATTAAAGGAATCGGACCCGCAACAATCAGAGCCCTCGCTTTGGTAGGTGAACTCATTTATGGCGAGCCTCCCAGTTTCGAGGACCCCGCGCGTTTTAGCTTTGCCCACGGTGGTAAAGATGGAATACCCTATCCTGTTGATAGAGAGAACTATAATAGATCAATCTTATACCTGAAAAATGCAGTTTCTTTGGCTAAGATAGGGGAGAGAGAAAAACTTAAATTACTAAAGAGACTTGCTTTTATAGATGATAACAAATTTAATCACACGGGAAACAAAAAAATAAATTGTGTACAATAAAAAAATATCTCACACAGAGACACAAAGGTACAAAGAAAAAATGACAGAAAATAAAATTGGAAAGGATGAAAAATGGTATAAGTAGAGTTATAAATGGGAAAATTTAATAAGAATGTTTTTTTTATTAGATTTGCTATTGTGTATAAGAAAAAAAATAATAAATTATAGTTTGGTGTGGTTGGGCTTTGTGTGAGAGTAAATGTTTAATTTAAACCAAAAGGAGGTAAGTATGCTGAAGTGTAAAGTTAGTAGGTGTTTGTTGATTGTACTGTGTCTGTTTGTTACCGGCAACGTTTTTGCTTTGACCTGGGGTGAGTTGAAATCCAAAATAGAAGCAAAATATGGAACTTTCTCAGATGAAATCAAAGATATGGAAATGGTGATGAATTCTGAAACCAAAGGCATGGAAGGTATGGAAGGTGCAGGACCTTCGGAAATTAAAATGTTGAGAAAAGGTGAAAAGTATAGAGTTGAAATGAAGATGAGTATGCCGGAAGGAGCAGGAATGCCAAAAGGAATGGGGGATATGACGAATATAATGATATTTGACGGCAAAGATTTATGGTCGATAAACCAATTCGCAGGTAAGCAAAAAATATCAGCTGATGCCGATGCTTCCAAGAGGGATCAGATTAGCTGGTGGGAAGACCTGCCGAAAAATGGTAAAATAATTGGCTCGGAAAAAGTGGGAGATAGAGACTGTTATATCGTGGAAGGCAAGAGCGGAGAAATCGATACATCATCTGTAAATACGGATAAGGAAAATAAAATAAAAGGTTGGATAGAAAAATCATCTCTTCTTTTAGTTCAGATGGAATTTCGGGATTCGAAAGGAGAAACATTTAAAGTTGTTAATTCCAACTTCAAAGAAGTAAAGAAATGGGAGATACCTTATGTAACTGAAGTATTTGCAGGTGGAAAGTTGATAACAAAAAATACCATAAAAACTCTTAATGTAAATAAAGGTTTATCCGACGATCTTTTCGATGCCGATAAAGTTCCGGCGAGTACAAAAGGAGCTCCGGGTATGCCTGATATGAAAGAAATGATGAAGAAATTCAAAACGGGTGGATAGCAAAGCTTTATTTAACCACGAAATACACTAAATAGTCTAAAATTAAATGGTGTGGAGGTTGAAGAATTATTCCCCACACCATTTTTTTATTACCTTGTTGTTTTTTTTTCTCTCTGCTTACTGTTAACTAATCTTTAAACAATCAAGTATGAATTTGCTGACATTTATGTAGTCGTGTTCTTTCTCGACCCAATCACGGCTTTCGGCACTTTTTTTCAAGAGAATTTTAGGATTGGTTAACACTTTTGTTAAGACATCTTTGATATTATCTTTGTTTGCATTTATAAATGGATGTGTTTTCAGGAACTTCTCATATTGAGGATTTATATACGTTATACTTGGTATTCCCATGGAAAGACACTCCATCGAATTCATACCGTATCCGAAACCTCCGAAATCCGTCAACTGGTCAACAAGTACATCGCATTTTTGCTCTTTGATTTCGAGCACTTCTTTATGAGGTTTGTTTTCGATTAAAAGAAAGTCAAAATCGAATTTATTTTTAAGTTCATCAACAGCTTTCAATAGAAATTCCGTACCTTTTAAATAGCGTTTTGTTGGAGCATGACAGATGGTTATTTTATTGCTTTTTAATATTTCTTTTTTCTTGAATTTGTCTACTTCGAAAGGAAAAGGAATATACTGGACTTCAGGATGAATAAAAGTATGGTCAAATTCAGTTGTGAATATAGCATCCGCCAATTTTTCTATATGTGGTAAAACTCCTCTCGCTCTTAAATCGCTGCCGAGATATAATATAACGATTTTTTTACCCGTTTTTTTTAGCGACTCTATGAATTTTCCGTTTCTTAAGAACCCGAGACCACCATCGAGAAAGTAACAATCGAAAGACCTGATAAATTCCTTTAAAGGATTGATATGGAAATCCCAGAGAATATCTCTGAAAAGATATATTGTTTTTTCTATTTTGCCAGGCTTCCAGACGGGAGGATTACCTTTTTTCTTTAAATAGCCGTACGTTCCGATTTTAGCTGTCCTTTTTAGATTTCTAAATGACCATGTATTTGAGAAAGGAAGATTAAGAACAATATCATCCCAGTGAGAACGGGGACTTTTAAAGTACGTCATCAAACGGGAATAATGCCCCATTCTTCTTTCGGCTTTGACCAGAATTCCCGGCACTCCCGCAATATTCTCCGAAGCTATATGTAAAATTTTCATCTTAATTCAAAACTTTAAAAATTTTATTATCACACAAAGACACAGAGACACAAAGCCCACCACACCCTTTTTTGTTTTGTTTGTTCGAAACCCTTCCCGCATCTCAATTTTAATATTGTTTTAACTAAAGTCTGAGATCTGGTATCTGGTACCCATTTATGCTCTCTGCTTACTAATTCACAAAATCAAACAATCGCCGATAATTTTAGGTGTGATTTTTCGTGAATACCTTATGACTTTTATAGAGTCGGGAGGCTGAAAAGAATCCCTTTCTTCGAGAAGAAGAACCTGTGGAATTTTTAAGAAAAAGGCAAATGTAGAGAGGTCGTTTTTCTTTGAGATTAGTTGGGAGATTTTGTTTAAATCTTCAACTTCCTTTACCTGTTGTAAACCGTGGTATGGAGTGGAAATATCGGAAGTAATACCGACAACTACTTCATTTCCGGATTTTTTAGAGGTTTTTTTAGGCTTAACAGCTTTGGTTTCCCACTTTGCATATGGGAAACCAAGTAATTTAATCAGAAATTGATAACTGTTAATTATTGATTTTGTTTTGGCTCTTACGGTGATATTTACTCCAGGAGCGTCATAAATTGAAGCAACAACAGGTTTTTTTAAAACATAGGAAAATACATGTATGTTTTCTTTGTTGAGGTCTATCAATAGATCATATTGCTGCTTTATGCTGTTCTTTAAGCGAAAAATACCAATGGGACCCGATTTTTGATTATAATGGATAATTCCCGTGTGTAAACGTCTGAAATACTTAGGGTCTTTATTATTGGGTAGCAGAACAGTTAATTTGAACTTTTTTGCTAAAGCTTCAACTAAAGGTAATGCATAAAAAGTTTCTCCCTCGTTTTCCGAAGGGCGAATAGCTATTCTTTTAACATTTTCCAGTGGAAATTTTATATTTTTAGATTTCTTTTTATACGGTGAAAGAAAAAGTTCGGAAGTTATCTTGTTAGGCATATATCTCCTCAATATCGAATATTTTTCCAGGGTTTAATATATTAGAAGGGTCGAACTCTTTTTTTATCTTCTTCATTAGTTCTATCTCCTTTTTCGATCTTGAATATTTAAGGTATTTTTTCTTTGTAAAACCTATGCCATGTTCCCCGCTTATTTTGCCTCCAAAAGTATTTAATTTTTTGAACAATTCATTCACGATTTTGTCTCCATCGTCTTTCCACTCTTTGTTTTTAACAATATTAACATGTAGATTTCCGTCCCCTATGTGTCCGAAAGTAAAAACTCTCGTGTTGAATTCTTTTTCCAGCATCTTTATCTCCATAATGAATTCGGGAATATTAGCTCTGGGTAAAGATACATCTTCGGGAATGAGAGTACCGAATATGTCAAGAGCTTCCGATACCTTACGTCTGAAATCCCATATCGTCTCCTGTTGATGTTTCTCTTCTGCCACAAAAACATCAACGGCGTTGTTTTCCAAAAATTTATCGCCAATAATTTCGAATTTCTTCTCAAGTTCATCTTTTGTATTTTCAAGTACTTCAGCTATAAGGAGTGTACCTTCTTCAGCCATTGGTATCTTTTTATCTAAGTTGGAAACGGCTACCCGGACTGCGTCTTCGTCAATCATCTCAAACGCAGAAGGCGTAATGCCACTTGAAAGTATATTGAATGCAGAAAGAGCCGCATCTTTTAAGCTTTTAAATGGAGCAACCAGTGTTGCAGAATAGGGAGGAAGAGCTGTAACTTCGAGAAATATTCTGGTAATAATCCCGAGAGTACCTTCTGACCCTATCATGAGGTTTAAAAGCGAATATCCTGTAGCATTTTTTTTTAACTTTCCTCCAAGAAATTCTTTTGACCCGTCGGGAAAGATTACTTCTATACCTCTTATATAATCTCGTGTTAGTCCGTAAAGAAGACAACGAGACCCACCTGCGTTAGTTGCGACATTTCCTCCTATAGAACACGAGTCAACTGATGCAGGGTCTGGAGGGAAGAAAAATTTGTACTCTTTGAGGAAATTATTTATTTCTTCGGTAATGACTCCCGGTTGAACTTCCAGAATAGAATTCTTCTTATCAAAATCAATTATTTTATTCATTTTTTCGAGGGAAAGAACGATTCCTCCATAGACTGCAAGTGAGCCTCCCGTTCTGCTTGTTCCTCCTCCTCTTGGAATTACTGGTGTTTTTGATTTTTCAGCTATTTCAAGAAGTCTCGTAATCGAATCTGTATCTTCAGGAAGAAAAGCTGCATCCGGAAGGAAATAATAATTGCCGGGAGTTTCATCCCGTGCATATTTTTCCAATTTTTCTTTATCTGTAAGTATTTCGTAATCGAATTCTCTTTGCAGCTGAGCTAAATTTGTCATAGCCTAAAATAACAGTAACTTATCCATAGTCAAGTCTGGAAGTTAAATTGTTGGGTTTATTGAAATTTAATGCGTTCGAATGTTGAAACTTATGAATTATGCAAGCCTTTATTCACTCTTTTGTTATTTCTTTTTTCAAGTCATATAGGATATTGTGAGCCTCTCTGGGGGTAATTTTATCGGGTTCCAGGGATTTTATTTTGTTCAATAGTATATTTTCTATCTGGAAAAGCGAATTTTGTCTTGTTTTTGGCGGGTGTTTCTTTGTGACTCTATTATCATCTTTTAAATCTGCGAGTAAATCCTTTGCTCTTGTAATTACGTTTTCCGGTAAGCCGGCAAGCTTTGCAACCTCAATACCGTAGCTGCGGTCGGATGACCCTCTTATTACATTTCGTAAGAAAATAACTTCATTTTCTGTTTCTTTGACAGATACATTATAATTTACGATTGTCTTATAATATTCCTCTAATTCGGTCAATTCGTGATAGTGGGTTGCGAAAAGAACTAAAGGTTTCTCGGGAATCGAGTTAAGATATTCGATTACGGACCAGGCAATTGAGAGCCCATCGTAAGTACTGGTTCCGCGTCCCACCTCATCTAAAATTACAAGGCTTTTATCCGTTACGTTATTCAATATATTTGCCGTTTCATTCATCTCTGCAAGAAAAGTAGAAACGCCCCTGGCTAAATCATCAGATGCGCCGATACGTGTGAAAATACTGTCTATTATTCCTATTTCGGTATTTTTTGCAGGTACATAGGAACCTATCTGAGCCATTATGGTAATCAAAGCAGTTTGCCTTAAATAAGTTGATTTTCCTGCCATGTTTGGTCCGGTTAAAATAATTATGCTTTCTTCTTCCTTCAATTCTACGTCATTGGGTATAAACTCACCATCACTCAGGATTTTTTCTACCACAGGATGTCTTCCTTCTTTGATTTTAATCCCTTTGTAGGTTGATATTTTTGGACGGCAGTAATCTTTTGAGAGTGCGAGTTCGGTGAAACCGGTTATTATATCTACAACGGATATGGCAGAAGCAGTTTCTTCAAACTCATTGATGTAATTTTGTAATTGTTCAATTAAATCTTCAAAAAGCTTTTTTTCGATTTCGTTCTGTCGCTCTTCTGCCGTCAAAATTTTGGATTCGAAGTTTTTTAACTCTTCGGTTATAAACCGCTCGGAATTGATAAGAGTCTGTTTTTTTGTATAGTTATCCGGAACTCCTTTAAGTTTTGCTTTGCTAATTTCAATGTAGTATCCGAAAACCGAATTATATCCGACTTTCAGCTTATCTATACCCGTCATTTTTTTCTGTTCTTCTTCGTATTTTAAAGCCCAATTTTTCCCTTCCGAAGCGATCTTTCTTATCTCATCCAGCGCTGCGCTGTAGCCTTTTTTAAATATTCCGGCATAATCGATTCTTGCGGGAGGATCATCGGTGATAGAATCGTTAATTAACGATACTATTTTGTTCAGGTCTGCTATTTTTTTTACCTGGTTTTTGAATATTGATGAATTTAAAGTAGAGAGAAATTTTCTTAATTCACCTGCAAGGGATAGCGATATTTTCAAAGAAATTAAATCCCGGGGGGTTGCTCTTTTTGTGGATATACGACCTGTAATTCTTTCAATATCATAGATTTCTTTCAGTTTCTCTCGAGTTTCCCTTAAAATATTTCTTTTAAAGATTAATTCTTCTATGCCATCAAATCTCTCTTCGATTTCAAGTATATCCGTGGAAGGGAATAGTAACCATTTTTTCAAAAGACGGCTCCCCATAGAAGTTAAGGTTTTGTCGATTGTGTCTAAGAGAGCTCCTTTTGGGTCTCCGTTTATTTTTGTGATTAGTTCGAGATTTTTTATTGTTGCTCCGTCAAGAGACATACCGTTCTCGGGATTAAAACGGGAAATTTTCTTTATGTGTTTTAGCGCTGTTTTCTGATTTTCCGTGATGTAAGAAAGCAGAGCACCAATTGCGGAAACTGCGGGTGAGTCTTCGGAAAAACCGAAGGCATCTATCTTTAAAATGCCAAAATGATTTTTAACAAGACCCAGAGCGAAGTCTCTGTCAAACTTATATGGTTCTATCTTTGTGATTGGAATTTGGTTAGGTAAGGAAACTTGGGTTCCTTCAGATATTATTAATTCTTTTGGCGATAAACGTGTCAATTCATCGGGCAGGTTTTTTATTTCACCTGCCTGGAATTCACCTGTGGAAATATCCGAGAAAGCAATTCCATAGATGTTGTCGGATTTCACTATCGATGCGAGGTAATTGTTGTCCGTTTCTTCCAATAGAGAAGGTCTCATTACGGTTCCTGACGTTATAACTTCGACAACTTCTCTTTCTACCAGACCTTTTGACAGCTTTGGGTCTTCTACTTGTTCGC
This sequence comes from uncultured bacterium, assembly GCA_964523975.1. Taxonomy (GTDB): domain Bacteria; phylum Hydrothermota; class UBA3072; order UBA3072; family UBA3072; genus JAFGHJ01. The sequence goes on from CAZGBM010000055.1 coordinate 8,227, forward strand.
AAATTGCTACTTTTTTTCCTGAACGAACAAGTTTTTCAATGTAAGAATCAGCTGCTTTAATAGGTATACCGGCAAGTGGGACCCTTATATTTTTTCCCATAGGTTTGGAAGTCAAAGTTATATTAAGAGTCTCGGAAGCGATTTTAGCGTCTTCGTAAAAAGTTTCGTAAAAATCGCCTATATGGAATAAAAGGACCGAATCCTGATATTTTTTCTTTATTTGAAGATACTGTTTAAGGATTGGTGTCAAAAGTTATAAAACCGTGGAATCCCTTATTTTTTATTTCCTCGAGATAAACTTCTGTGTCGCTTCTTGTTTGAAATTTTCCGGAACAAATTCTTGAGTATTGACCTGATTCACGTATAAAATATTCTACATTATTCTCTTTTAACTTTTCTAAAAAATAATCCAGCCATTTTTTGTCTTCATAAGCTCCGAGTTGAACAGTGTAGTATCCGGATTCGGTTTTTTTTTCTACTTGTTCTTCTTTTTTTTCTTCAATCTGTTCATTTTGCGTTTCTTCTGTGGTGAGTATTCTTTTTAAAATTCCTTCCATTTTTTTTGCCTTGGCAGAATCGCCGATATTTTCATAGCAAAATTTTAGCCAATAGCATGTTTTTTTATAAAGCGGTGCTTTTTCTCCTTTTTTGAAAATCAGTTCGAAATGGTCGATTGTTTTCTCGAAATCCCCCAGAATATAGTAAAGCATTCCGATTCTGAAAAGAGAGGAATCCGCGTAAGCACTCTGGGGCGCTTCTTTTATCACCTGTCTGTAGTATTCAACTGCTTTGAGCGGATCTTTTAGTTGTGCTGCTTTTTGATATTTTTCTTTAACCGGCGAAGTTGCATTTATGAATATTATAACAAGATACAGAACCATAATTGGCTGGTTGTGAGTTTAGCACCTGACCCAATTGAGTGTTCCGAAAGAACCACAATTATTACATTTCCAGCTGAATTCTTCCGTCTCATTATTGCATTCCGAGCATTTATATACTTTACTTTTGTCCATTTTATTTTTAATTTTTGTAAGAAACTTGGATACCATATTACCGTCTATTTCGTTAGAAATAATAGTCATCGAGAGGAGAACCTTATAATCGTTAAGATCAAAATTCTTTATGGATTCTTCGAAAATTTCGGTTGCTTTTTCCAGTTCGCCTCTTTTCTTGAGTATTGAGATGTAAGACGCAAGTATACATATATTATCAGGATTTTCTTCCAGTTTACTTTTTAAATATGGTTCAAGAACGCTGAATTGTCCTTCTTCGAACATGTATTCTTCGAGTGAGGGTAGGTATAGGAATGCCTTATCCGGCTCAAGAGATAAACTCTTTTTAATGTATTCGAGACCAGTGCTTTCATCTCCCTCGGAAATCAATATTTTTCCGTGCAAATAATAGGCATATGCTATATCTCCTTTTTCGCCGATTGAAATAAACTTGCTTGCTTTTTTCGTGTCATTTTTTGAAACTTCTGCAGCCAGATAAGTCGCGTAATTCGCAAATTTTTTGGCATCTAAGACTCTTTTAGCGATGTTTAATGCTTTATCCCATTTTCCCAGTTGTTCGTAAAGACGCATCAATTTATTCGATAATATTGAATTCCTGGGATCTTTGTTGTAAAGAGTTTCAAGTACCGGGAGAGCTTTCGTCCAGTCTTTGTTTTCCAGATAATCTTCAGCCAGCGCCTCTTTTAGCCTGCTTTTTTGTTCACGAGTTAATAACGGATTTACAAGAAGATTTTTATGAATCTTTATTGCTTTCGTTATTTCGCCCTTTTTTCTGAGTAAATTACCTGTGTACAGGTAACTCTCGATGTTAGATGGATCATTTTCTATTACTTCTCGAAACAATTTTATTGCTTTGTCGTCTTTTCGTTCAATCATGGCTTCCAGACCGTGTAGGTAAGAAGTGTAGTTATTTTTGGTTTTAAGTTTATCTGACCTTTTTAAGAATACAGATAAGCCCAACAAAATAAGTATAAAGAAAAGAACAACATATATAAGAAGGTTCATGTTGTAACTTCCTCCTCATTGTTTTCTTCATCCTCATCCGATTCCGCCGTTTCTTCCTCTTCTTCAAAAGGTAAATTCTTCAGGGCTTTTATTTCTTTCTGCAGATTTTTATTCTCTTTCTGTACTGCTCTCATCTGTAATTTCATTTTTATTGTATTTACTCCTGACAAAATTATGGTAATTAGACTTCCTATTAAAATTGATTCTATTACCAGCAAAGTCAGAGGAATATTTTCAAATTTCCATTTCAACAGATAGAAGGTGACAAGAGTATTTCCATTTTGCGTTCCAACAATTATACCGAAAATAAGAATTATACCTGAAATTAGAGATACTATTAAAGTCATTTATCTGCCTCCTTTTTTATTTTCCCTACGGGAACCCATCCGTTAATTTTATATATATTGATGATATATTCAAATCCAATTTTTGCAACCCCAGGAAGCATAATTATTCTTCCGTTTTTGGTTTTCCCAACCTTTTGACCATTTTTTCCGTTTTCGATCGTTAAAACCGACAATTCTTTTCCTAATAATTCTTCCGCCTTCGATTTTGTAATTTCATTTTGAATTTTTATCAAACGCTGTAAACGGTCTTTTTTTATAGAATCTTTTACCTGGGTGGGGAATAGGGATGCAAGGGTACCTTCTCTTTTTGAATAGGCAAACATATATGCCTGGTCAAAACGGGCTGATTTGACTGTTTTCAAGGTTTGGCGGAAATCCTCTTCTGTTTCTCCGGGAAAACCGACGATAATATCCGTAGTAATGGTAACATCAGGCATTAAATCGCGAGCCCTTTCTATTATTTTCAAATAATCTTCTCTGGTATATCTGCGCATCATTTTGCGCAGCACTTTATCCGAACCTGATTGCAGGGGGAGATGAAGATATCTGGAAATAATTGGAAACTTTGCCATAACATAAAATAAATTTTCAGGTAAATCAGCCGGATGGGAAGTTAAAAAACTTAGAAGTTTTAATCCTTTAATTTCGCTTACCTTTTTTAAAATGTCCGGGAATAATAATCCTTTGTAATAATACGCATTAACGTTTTGCCCGAGTAGTGTAATTTCATTTGCACCTTCCGCTACAAGTTTCTCCGCCTCTTTCAAAATATCGTCCGCCGGGCGAGATCTTAATTGGGTGCGGAGGTAGGGAACGATGCAATACGAGCAAAAATGATTACACCCCCTTGTTATAGAAAGGTATACGCTGGTTTTAAACGCCGAGGTGAATATATCCGAATATTGTTCGCAGTATTTTTCCGGTACAAGTTCCTTTTTCTTGGTCTTTATGGCATTTACAAGTGAACGGTAAGAATCAGGGGGAGCAACAAAGTCTACTACCGGATGATTTATAAGTTCTTTATTATATTTGGCTACGCAACCAAGAACGGAAATTGAGATTTCAGGCTTTTCTTTTTTTAACCCTTTTAAAGAGTCCAGTCTGCCAAGAACTCTTTTCTCTGCATTTTTTCTAACGGCGCAGGTGTTTAAAAAAACAAAATTGGCTTCTTCTATGTTAGATACTTCCCGGAAGTTCTCTTTCAATAAAAGCGTTCGAATCATTTCCGAATCATATTTATTCATCTGACATCCGTAAGTTCGGATGTAGAATTTATTCTTCTGTTTCTCCATAGACCAGACCATTTTCAAATTTCAAGATTTTTACCGGTACTATATCTTTTTTCTTGCCGTTTAAGGGGAAGTAGACTTTTATATAGTTTGGAGTCATTCCGGTTGCCCATTTTTTTCCTGTATTATTACTCTCTTCAATTATTACTTCATAGACTTTTCCGATATTTTCCCTGATAAATTTAGATTTTTGGAACTCTCCAAGCTCTTTCAATTTATATGCTCTCTCTTTTTTTACGGAATCCTGAACTTGAGCGGGATAAAGACTGGCAAGTGTGTACGGTCTTCTGGAATATCGAAAAATATGAAGATGGCTGAAGTTTGCTACTTTTATAAGATTTGCAGTATCGTTAAAATCCTCTTCGTTTTCTCCGGGAAATCCCACTATAAAGTCTCCGGCTATACGAATATCTTTTCTTATTTCTCTCAATTTTTTAGAAATAATAAGTGTTGTCTCTCTTGTATATTTTCTTTGCATTCTCTTGAGTATTTTATTACTTCCGGATTGCTGAGATAGATGCACGTAAGGCATAAGATTTTCGTTTTCAAAGAGCTTGAGGAATTCATAATTCAGGCAATCAGGCATTAAAGAAGTTAAACGAATTCTGATATTAAAACGTAGGAGTTCCTTTAGAAGTTCTTTTAAGTCTTTGTTTTTGTGCCGGTAGTTCCCGATGTGGATACCCGTTATGATTACTTCTTTGTATCCATTATCTATCAAATCTTTGATATTTTTGATAATACTATCTTCCGATAACGAATAACTTTTTCCTCTTGCATAAGGTACAATACAGTAAGCGCAGAAGTTGTTGCATCCGAATTGAATAGGAAGATAGGGGCGGGCTCTGCTGCTGGTGGGTTTGAATCCCTGGTGAGTCAGGATATTTTCATCAATATAGTATTTTTCTTTGAATTCTTCCGGAAAAAGTTTCGCCTGACATCCAAGAATTCTTACTTCTTTAGCATTTCTTTTTGCCTTTCTGTACAATTTTCTTCCTTCCGAGCCGGCTCTTGCAGTAACTGCACATGTGTTTACATAAGCGATGTCGGGTTTTTCATCGATTGAAACCACATCGTTACCATCTTCGATGTGTTTTTGTTTCAAACATTCGGTGTAAAATTGATTGATTTTACAACCTAAAGTGGAAAAAGATACTTTCATACCAGCAATTTAGGCAATTGTAAACACTTGTCAATCCCACCGCACTACTGCAAAATTAATCTCACACAGAGACACGAAGAACACAGAGAAAACAACAAATTATATTTATTTTTAAACCCTACACACCACCAAAAACAAAAAAAACAACAAATCACACAAATAGTTTTTTGTTTTTTTACTATACCCTGTTTTTCTCTCTACTAACTACCGACTACTAATTACTCTTCTTCGCCTTTTGCGATTTTCTTCGGTAGGACTTTTTTCCGTCCCTCTACGAGTAAGCCGGCAACAAAACCGATTATAAGGCTGACAAGTATTATTACTATCTGTGAAACCTGAAACGTTTTAAAGAAAAATCTTAATTCCGTTGTTCCTGCATTATTCCATATAAGAATTGTAACAAGTATTAACAATATAGCCCATATAGTGAGTTTTATTTTCACAGAAACCTCCTGGTTTTGTTAATGGTAGCGGAGATGATATAAAAAGTCAAGGGGATAAACGGGACCGACGAGATTCGAACTCGCGACCTCTGGCTTGACAGGCCAGCGTTCTAACCAGGCTGAACTACGGCCCCAATAATATCGCAATAAATAATATAGAATTACTATCTTTTGTCAAGGTTCACTATAAAAATGTAAAAATCAAATATTAAAATGGAAAATGACAAATTGTTTTAAACTAAAAGAAAAGTATAATAGTTAATATAATTAT
>CAZGBM010000056.1:0-13569 GCA_964523975.1 uncultured bacterium
CTATTTTAGCCTGGGTTCTATCTTTGTATGGTTACCAGCCCAATGTACAGCAGACCGCCCAGTCGTTATTGGGAATAAGATTGGCAATAAGCGTTTACGCGGCTATTCCTGCTCTTATCGGTGCAGGAATTATGTTCTTTTATCCGTTAACAAATGAACGTATGGTTGAAATTGAGCAGGAGTTAAACGCAAGGCGTAAACCTGAAAAGCCGAAACCAACTAAGACCGGGAAATGAACTAAAACTAAGTGAGTGACGCGGATTTTTAATAATATGAATGATTAATCTTTAAAAGGTTTAATGATTTTGGTAATACGTATAGAATTTGCTCCGTTAAACTTAGATTTAAATTATGCTGTTTGTTCTTCGTACTAAATTTAAGTTGCGTCGGACAGCACTTGAAAAATCAAAAATTAAAAAAGGAGTGATATATGATTTCCGAAACGCAGAAAATATCTATTAAGGAAAAAATCGGTTTCAGTCTGGGCGATGCAGCCGCCAACTTTTATTTCCAGATATACATCGTTTTTCTGATGTATTTCTATACCGATGTGTTTGGTATCTCTGCCGCGGTCGTTGGAACAATGTTTCTTGTTTCGAGAATATGGGATGCGGTAAACGATCCTATGATAGGAGCTCTTGCTGATCGAACTAAGAGCCGCTGGGGAAAATTTCGTCCGTGGATATTGTTTACGTCTTTTCCTCTGGCTATCTTTGGCGTATTAGCTTTCACAACTCCGAATATCAGTACAGCCGCTAAAATAGTATGGGCTTATGTGACATACAATTTTTTGATGATGTCTTATACGGCTAATAACGTTCCTTATTCGGCACTGATGGGAGTTATGACAGGCGATTCTAATGAGCGGACGGGTCTTGCTTCCTGGCGATTTATCTTCGCAATGGGGGCAGCCCTGGTGATTCAAGGTTTGATGTTGCCTCTGGTAGGTAAATTCGGAGGTGGAAATGACGCCAAGGGCTTTATGTTCGCTATGTTATTCTTCTCTTCTCTGGCTTTGGTGTTCTTGTTGACGACTTTCCTTACTACCAAAGAAAGAGTGAAACCCGACCCGAGTCAAAAAACTTCGATAAAACAGGACCTCTCTGACCTTGCTAAGAACCGCCCCTGGCTTGCCATGTTTGTCGCTACGATTTTCGTATTCATTTATTGGTCTATCAAAGGCAGTGTAGGACTTTATTACACTAAATATTTTGTTAATCTTGAGAGTCTCCAGAACTTCCTGCAGAATTTTGGCCTGGCTCGAAGCCCGGATGCGGATGTTGTTAAAATAGGATTTACATTTTATAGCGTTGCCGGAAACGTTGCAATGATAATTGGAATACTCTTTGCCAAACCTTTTGCTATTAGGTTCGGGAAAAAGAATGTTTTCAGGTCATGTCTGTTCCTGGCAGCATGTTCCACAGTTATGTTCGTATTTTTAGCGCCAACAGCAGTTTTGTGGCAGTTTATCTTTAATATTCTTATTCAACTTTCCTATGGGGTTACGGTTCCTTTACTCTGGGCAATGATTGCAGATGTTGCTGATTTTACCGAATGGAAGACTCGCCGTAGAGCAACAGCTATGACCTTTGCCGCAATTTTGTTTGCTCTTAAGCTTGGTCTTAGTCTTGGCGGTTTCGTTGCCGGAAAGATTCTTACTCTTTATAAATATGTTCCTAATGTCGCACAAAATGCTTCTACGCTCCGCGGTATTCGCTATATGATGAGCGTCATTCCTGCTGCTGCGTTTTTCATCGCTGTGGGTGCTGTTTTCTTCTACGTAATAGATAAGAATATGGAGCATAAAATACAGGAAGAGCTAACCGAGCGGCGCAAAAAATACAAATTTGATTAACCGGGAAAGTAGAAATAATTGTTGCAATTAGATGAAAGAAAGTAATTATTGTTATAGCGCTGCTATTGTTAAACTTGATTGTGTTTTGGATTTTAACAGGTTAGCGCAGAAGGATGTGTATAAAAAAGGATTTATTATCCTTTAATGTTCATCGGCAGTATTAGCCGTAGCTAGCTTTCGATATGTTAGTCAAAGGTGGCTAAAAAATAAATAAAAGTTATTGAGAGACTGTTTTACTTTTTGGAATGATAAGGAACGGTTTTTCTCAATTGAGAGGAGGTAAAATAAATGAATAGGTTTATTTTGTTATATTGGGGTCTGTCATTTTTGTTTGTGATTGTACTTGCTAACTGTTCGGTAAAATACAATGAAACGTATACGAATCCCGTTATCCCGGGCGGGTTTCCCGACCCAAGTATATGTCGCGTTGGTGACGATTACTATACGGTTCACAGCTCTTTTGAATATTTTCCCGGTGTACCTATCTTTCATAGTAAGGACCTGGTTCACTGGCATCAAATAGGATACTGTCTGACACGTGAGAGCCAATTGCCTCTTAAAAAAATGAGATATTCCGGAGGTATCTATGCGCCGACTATTCGCTATCACGACGGTTTGTTCTATATGATTACTACGAATATAAACGGCGGCGGGAATTTTTATATAACGGCAGAACATCCTGCTGGTCCCTGGTCTGAACCTGTTTGGCTGGACAGAGAAGGTACGGATCCTTCTCTGTTTTTCGATGACAATGGTAAAGTTTATTACACCAGACACGAGGGTGGGGGTGACGGCTACATTGCTCAGAGGACGTTGAATCTTGAAGAGGGTAAACTTGAAGGAGATTTGAAGAATGTATGGGGAGGTACTGGCGGAATATGGGCGGAAGGTCCGCATCTTTATAAAATAAATGGAAAATATTATTTAATGATTTCAGAAGGCGGGACGAGTTATGGTCATATGCTTACAATAGCCAGAAGTGACTCTCCGTGGGGACCGTTCGAGTCCAATCCTGCCAATCCGATCCTAACACATAGGAATAGAGAAGGTCATCAGTTCAGGGCTCTCGGACACGGAGACCTTGTCGAGACTCCCGATGGCTGGTGGATTGTTTTTCTTGGAATTCGTCCGCAGGGAGGTCATTACAATCATCTCGGTAGAGAGATGTTTTTAGCTCCCGTTAAGTGGAACGAAGACGGCTGGCCGGTTGTCAATGAAAATAAGGCGATAGAAGAGACAATGCCGGCACCGAGATTGCCAAAATATGAATTCAAAGAAGAGCCCGAGAGGGATGGTTTTGATGACCCTAATCTGCGTCTTTGTTGGAATTATTTAAGAAATCCATATAAAGAGGATTATTCTCTCACCGAACGTCCTGGTTATTTGCGTCTGAAGGGCTCGGCAGTCACGATGGGCGACCAGGATTCTCCTGCTTTCCTCGGACGCCGTCAAACGGCAATGGAGTGTAGGGCGACAGCAAAGCTTGATTTCAATCCCAGTAATGAGGGTGAAGAGGCAGGTTTAGTCATTCGCGGTAATGAAGTAAACCGCGCGGAAATAGGTATTACGCGCAAAGATGACAAACGAAATATATACTTTATGAATATGGTTAAAGGTAAGCTGGTCGAACCGGTTCGTTATGAAGAAATCGGAGAGGGAGAAGTCGTTCTGTCAATAGAAGCCAAGCCTTTATCATATGAACTTTTTTATCAAATGAATGATGAAGCACCGAAAAGTATGGGTAAGGTATTGACAAAATACCTTACCTTTGAAGAGGTGGAAGGGTATCTGTTTACAGGAGTTTATCTGGGAATGTTTGCAACGGGTAACGGAAAAAAGAGCAGCAGCCCCGCTGATTTTGATTGGTTTGATTTCATCGTATATAAAAAATAAATAAAGGGGAAAATATAATGGATAATTATAAAGATATACATGAGCAACCAGCTTTGAAGTACGTTTTCAATGACGATTTTTATATTGGTGTTGCTTTGAGTGATAATCAGCTTAAGGGTAATGACCCGGATGATATTGCCCTTGTAGAAAAGCACTTTAACAGCATTGTACCGGAAAACATTTTGAAATGGGAAGAGGTACATCCCGAACCGGACCGATACAATTTCGAGCCGGCTGACCGTTTCGTGGCTTTCGGCGAGAAGAATAAAATGTTTATGGTCGGGCACACACTCGTTTGGTTTTATCAGACTCCGGACTGGGTGTTCGAGGACGAATCGGGTAAGCCCCTTAGCAGGGAGGCTTTACTTAAACGGATGAAAGACCACATCTTCACCGTGATGGGCCGTTATAAAGGTCGAATTCACGGTTGGGATGTCGTAAACGAAGTAATTATGGCTGACGGTAAATTCAGAGAAAATAAATGGTGGAAAATTATCGGCGAGGACTACGTGCAGAAGGCTTATGAATTTGCCTGCCAGGCCGACCCGCGTGCCCAGCTTTATTACAATGAGTACGATTTTATTAAGCCACCCAAACGCGAAGGCGTCATCCGGCTGATTCGCGATTTACAGGCAAAAAGTATTCGCATAGACGGAGTTGGCATACAAGGGCACTGGTTTCTTGACTATCCGCCTATAGAAGAAATCGAGACAGCAATTCTGACTCTTTCCAAATTGGGCGTCAAGCTTATGGTCACGGAGCTGGACGTTAGCGTGCTTCCTTTTTATCCTGTGGACTCTCAGGCGGTTGACCTCTCCTCTTTCGACCCCGAAACACAGAAGAGGTACAATTCATACACAGATGGTCTGCCGGATTCCGTCCAGAAGGACCTCGCAAACAGATACGCCGAATTGTTTTCGCTGTTTCATCGACACCGCGATAAATTCAGCCGGATAACATTCTGGGCAGTGCACGACGCTCAGTCATGGCGCAGCTACCTGCCCATACGCGGAAGGACCGACTATCCGATGCTGTTCGACCGGGGGCGTAAACCGAAATTAGCATTCGATGCCGTTGTTAACGTATTGCGAGACAAGAAGTAAAAATAATATGTTGAGTGACTTACCGGGCTTGACATCGGGATATTAAAGGATATTATACTGCGAAATTATTTAATGAGGAGCTTAAAATGGGAGATGAAAAAAATATAGAAATTGTAGCAGCGGGTCATACCTGTCTTGATTTGATACCTGCTTTTACAATTGAAGGAAAAGTCGACAAAATGACCGACGTCCTTGTACCGGGTAAAATGATAAATATGGGTAAATGTGTTGTTGTGGGGGGAGGTCCGGTTACAAACGCCGGAGTATCCATACGACGTCTTGGCGTAAAAACTGAATTGATTGGTAAGATAGGTGACGATGACTTTGGTAAAGAGATACTAAACTGGTATGAGGGGCATGAAGGTCATTTTAAAGGAATTAAAATGGTAAAAGGCGAATCTACATCATATACCATCGCGATTTGTATTCCGGGGATAGACCGTTTTTATCTGCATCACTGCGGAGCGAACGATACGTTCGGTTACGATGATATGGATTTCGACCTTGTACGCAGAGCAAAACTAATGCTTTTTGGTTACCCGCCCTGGATGAAGAAGCTTTATGCTAATGAAGGTTACGAGTTGACTAAAATTCTTAAAAAGACCAGAGAATTAAATACCACAACCGTTCTTGACCTTTCTCTTCCTGACGTGGATGGTTATGCTGACAGTATCGACTGGCTTGCGATTGTTAAGAATTGGATTCCTCTGTCCGATATTATGGTGCCGAGTGCCGAGGAGATATTCTATTTTCTATACAAAGACAAATTCCTTGAAAAGAAGGCAAATCTCGGTCCTAAAGAAACTGTTCTTGATAATATGACCGTGAAAGAGATTTCTGATATTGGTAAAGATTTATTGGAAATGGGTAGTGCTATTGCAATGGTAAAATGCGGAAATAGAGGATTGTATATACGAACTGCCGGCAAGGATAGACTTTCCAAATTAGGTGCTGCAGGATGTTCCGACCTTGATAACTGGGCTAATCGCGAATTGTGGTTCCCTGTTTATCAGGAAGAGAAATTCGTGGGAGCTCTTGGCTCAGGTGATTCGGCAATCGCGGGATTTCTTTCTGCGTTTGTCTGGAATCATTCCGTTGAATCCTGTTTGCGCTATGCGAACGCAGCCGGAAGTATGAATGTTACCGTTCCGGACGGACTTACATGGAATAAAGGGTTTGATGATTTAACGAAACGGATTGAAGCAGGTTGGAAAACAAAAGAATCGAAAATTGATGAAAATGGATGGAAGTTTGAAAAGGGTTTCTGGGTTGGGCCTGATAACCGCGGTAAATGGGAATCATAAATAAAAATAAAACATAAATGAAAATAAAATGAGGAGATAAAAATATGTCGAAAGAAAGAGATGCATTTGTAAGTAAAAAACTCTCAAAAATGAGTTTAGAGGAAAAAATAGGACAGCTTTTAACTTTTACCTGGCGAGGCACGATTTTTACCCCGAGCGGAATCGAGCAGGTTACGCGTTTGCAGTGCGGAGGTCTATGTCTGGAGCCGTACGCTGTCGAGACCTGTAAAAACCTTTACTGGGGTAATTCGCAGTTAGACCAAACTTTTAAGAAACCTAAGGACTATTTTTCTATATCGAATACATATTTTGCAGGTTCGAACTTTGGTATAAGCATAACACCGGAAGAATATGCGCAGAGATTGAAGAGATGGCAGGGAATCGCGATGGACCGTCCATCAGGTATTCCTCTTCATATAACCATCGATTTTGAGGGAGATTTTAAGAACGATTATATGTCGGGCGGTATAAGGCAGTTCCCCGGTCCGATGGGTATGGCTGCTATAGGCGATACCAAAATTACCTATGAAATCGGCGCGACTATTGGCAAGATGTTATCGACTATGGGTGTTACGCAGATGTATTCGCCGGTCTGTGATGTGAACATAAATCCTAAGAACCCTGAGATAGGGGTTCGTTCTTTTGGTGATGACCCCGAGGTATGCGCAAAACAAGCTGTTGCTCTAATTAAAGGTTTTCAGGATAATGGAATAGCGGCAACTGCTAAACACTTCCCGGGCAGAGGCGCTTCGGACACTGACGCTCATGATGTGCTGGAAGTGATAAATGCGAGTAAGCAGAGAATGAAGGAAGTCGAATTGTTTCCTTTCAAAGCCGCGATAGATGCGGGAGTAAAAGCCATTATGACCGGACATTCCATTTATCCCGCTTATGACGATAAATATCCTACGACTTTGTCGGAAAAAATACTTACCGGGTTATTGAGAAATGAATTGGGATTCGAGGGCGTTATCGTTTCCGACGCTATCGGTATGGCTGCAATTCTTAAAAAATGGCCCCTACCGATAGCCTGTGCAATGGCAATAAAGGCAGGAGTCGATACGATTCTTTTGAAGGCTGACGATGAATCGAGGTCGCAGTGTTTCTTTGGAATCAAAGAGGCTGTCAAAAATGGCAAATTGTCCGAAGATAGAATCGATGATGCGGTTACTCGTCTTTTGAAGATGAAGTATGACCAGGACTTATTCAAAACTGCTCTGAAAATAGACCCGAAGAAAACTTACAAAATTACCACCGATAAAAAAGTTATAGATTTCTCCTGGGATATTGCGAAGAAAGCTCAAATAATAATGAGAGACGACAAAAAGTTGCTGCCTCTCGATAAAAAACAGAGAATACTTGTTATCGAGCAGCGCATTCCTTATGAATTCTGCGGGAAAGACCCTTATATGCATACTCATATGTTCTGCGAAAGAATGGTTGACCATTCTACGAATGTAATTCTTGCCGACACTGAATTTTCCGCGTTTGAGGAAGAGATTAAAGAATGTCTCGAGCTTGCCAAACAGGCTGACATTGTCGTTATGACCAACTATTATGCGCGAATCGTCAAATCCGGTAACAATCAACTGCTTGCCAAAAAATTGAAACAGGCAGGACACAAGGTTGTTGTTATGACCAACAATCCTTACGTTGAGGGTACTACTGCGGAAGCGGATGCCGTGGTGTGCAATTTCAGCGCAACACCTGATTCCATAAGAGCTTCTGCTGATTTACTTTTTGGTAAATTCAAGCCTCGCGCTGCGACCAAAGTCCCTGTTAAGCTTGGAAAGCAGAAAGCGACTCCAGAGAAAAAGCTGAAAGCCAAAAAGGGTAATCCTTTGAATTTGTCATACTGCTAATAAGGGGGAAATTATATGCCAAAATCTTCTGGTATAAAAATAAGCGACGTTTTTACGATTAAAGGAGCGGAGATATCCGAGATTTATGATAAGAATAAAATGGCAGTCCATTTTCAGGGGATGTCAAAAACTCTTTTATTCCCGCACACCATTGCGCTTCAGGGCGCTCCTACATGTTCGATAGGGATATCTCCCGATGGTTTATACAACAGGCTTAACAATGCTGGTAGATTGATTCTAATGAATTCGAATGCAATTCAATTTGCTTCTGCTCCGTTTATCCGTATTGAGGGAGAGGAAGAAGAGGAGGAAGAAGAGATTTTAGAACAAGAAGGGATTTTTATGCTCACCAGAAGGGATCCTGAGAAGGTAGAAGGGATCGATGATGTACCGGCTTTGAAGAATTATTATCATAAACCGATTCCCGAAAAGGATATTACGATTTCCATCGCTACGCCTTCTCTGGAGATGGTCTATAAACTCGGTAAAGTTAGTGTTACACGAAGACTGATTTCTCCTTTATTTGCCGAAAGAGACCAGGCTTTAATGCCTCTTGGTGTCGAGGAATATGAAGTTATTAACTCGAGTGATGAGAAAAAGGAGATTACTCTCGTTGTACCGAGACCTTCCCTTGTTAATCTTCAAGAAAAAGAATTGAAACCGACAGATCAGGATACAGTTTATATATGTTCAGCGCCTGTAAAAGGTCATGTGCATGAAGAATTTGAATCTGACGGCGTTAAAGGTGTTGTGATGGCGAGTAAGGAATGTAAAGACAGGATGGTTATCGCAGCACCTAAGATGAAGGATGTGGAAATAGATACAAATCCTTATTTCTGTCTTAATTTCCTAAAACAGGATTTACTTCTTAATGAAGACGGAAGTTTTTATATAAAGAGAGATCCTCTTTTAAGTCAGGATTATGGTGCAGCCATCAGCTATACCTTTACTCTAAAGCCAAAAGCAACAATGACGGTGCCTTTTGCTGTTGCGCTGGACTTTCCCAAACAAAGATATATGGACGGGAAAGAATTTGACCGTAAATACTTGAAGAGCTTCAAGAATGAAAAGTCGAGAGCCAAGGATATGGCTAAAGTTGCTCTTGATAATTATAAAAAATGGTTTGACCGCACAATGACTATTCAGAACAGGATATATAATATGATAAAGAATAGTCCGTCATATAAAAATGATAAATCCGGAGCTTTAAGGCTGACCAGACTAATTTTCAACGAATTCAGTTTTCCGTTGTCGAATGCTGCGGTCTGGGTTGAAGATAAAAAGGGCAACGAGAGAGCCAGATTCCTTGAATGTTTTGACTATGCTTATATAGATCCTTCGGATGTGGATTGGTATTCAATGGTCCTTTTAATATTTTTCCCGGATATAGAAAAAGAGCTCTGTCAGAGTTTCATTGACTCTATCAATAGAGAAAACAAGGATAAGAAATATTATCATTTGCACGCATCTTTTGTTGAAGCCAGAAGTCATTTCGAAAAATATCCGGAAGAATACGAAGGGAAATCTCTGACCCAGATATACGATCAAATTAAAGTCAAAGGTGCTGTATCGCATGATGTAGGTGCTCTACCGAAAGGTCATCCCCTGCGTAATGTCAGTGAATATTCCTGGTACAATGACAACTACTGGGTCGATCTTTTTCCCAAACTTGCTACAAGAGTGCTGCGAAACGTAAAATTCACTGGAGATACCGATTTCTTAAAAGTCAATTGGAAGACGCTTAAATTCGGATTTGAGCACTTAGAAGAGCATGACCATGACGGAGACGGCATACCTGAGGGTAATCCGGGTGAGGTCAAAAACACTTTTGATAATTTGACCCTCTTCGGCGTAGATTCATATGATGCGACTACTTTTATGGCTGGTTGCCGGGCTATGAGCATAATGGCTGATATAATGAAAGACGAAGCTGCTAAAGAAGAATATGAAAAAGTCTTTAAAAAAGCTTCCGCTCAGTTCGAAAAATTATGGAGAGAAAAAGAGAACAGCAAAGGTACGAAACTGCAGTATTATGTTACCTGCTATGACACGATTACAGGAAAGACGAACACGGATGTCTGGACCAATCAACTGGATGCCATATGGGCATTGATTGCGGTGGGAGAAGAGTCGTTTATCCCGGAGGATAGGGCAAGAAAAATCCTGAAGACAATTTTCGATAACAACAGAACCTTTATGGGTTGGGCTATGTGCCGCACTGAAGACGGCGGAAAGGTGGAATCGGAGCAGGGACAGGATGTTTATACGACTTCCAATTATGTTTTTGCCGAGCTTCTTGATTATTATGGTCTTGTCAAGGAGAGCAAAGAAGTTTATAAGGCAATGGATAAGGTTATCTTCGATTATGCAAATTCTTTGATATCTCCGGACAATCTTCGCGCCGAATTTGAAATTGAGGCAGGCGAAACGAAACCTACTCCCCATTACATCGTAGCTGCTTATCCGAGACCGGGCGCAGTAGTGACACAACTGGTAATGCAGTATGTTAAAGATCTTCAGAAGAAAAAGGATAAGGTAAAAATAAGCTCAAAGGATCTGAAGGCTTTTATAAAGGACTTGATGAAGTAGGCTTTAAGGCTTGGTTTAGTGAAATATATGATAGGTTTAAAGCCTTCCGGCTTTAAACCTATCATATATTTATAATATTAACCACAAAGACCACAAAGTTCACAAAGAAAAAAATGTATGTTAGTACAAAACCCAACACTGCACCCCAAATTTTCACATGTAGAATATGTAGGACTTATAAATGTTGTCATTGCGAGTTTGACGCCGTGTCCGACCCATGCGAAGCAATCTCTAGGGTTGCCCTATATTAACAAACATTACTTTTATCACATTCTCTACATTGCGACCGGGAAGTTTAGAACCGGTAGCTGTACCCGCGCGATTGTTTTTTTTGCTCTTTTAATTAATATTAAAAAGAAAAAAATGAAAAACCGTATATTTTTTCCCGAATTTAATAAGGATAAACTGCTGGAACCAGGACAGACTATTCTTAAATATGCTCAAGATTTAAATATCCCCATAAATACAGGGTGTGGTGGGCTTGGTATATGTAAAGAGTGCAGGGTTAAAATAGAAAAAGGCAGAGAAGCTCTAAACGAAAGGACGAAAACAGAAGAAGCATTGGAAAAAGATGAGCGGTTAGCTTGCCAGGCAGTAATTGAAAATGCCGGGTATGATATCTATGTAAATGTTGTAAATACAGGTTTTATAACGAATATTCTGACTTATGGGAAAAAGAGAAAGGAAATTTGTTTGAATCCGCATGCGAAAATAAAAAATAATAAAGTTTTTTTAGGCGAAAGAGAAATCGATGATTATCGAGGTGTTCTCTTTGGTATCGCGGCTGATATCGGAACCACTACTGTTGTATTACATTTAATAAATCTCGAGAAAGGCAATATTGTTCATACTTCCGCATTCGAAAATCCTCAAAGAAAAATAGATGGTAACAACGTTATAAGCAGAATCCAGTTTGACGGAAAAAGCTCCGGAGAATTACAGTCTAATTTAATATCAAAAATAAATAAAGAAATAAAAAAAATGCCGGTCGAAGGACAGAATATATATGATTTTGTCGTGGTAGGCAACAGTACGATGAGAGATTTGTTTTTCGGACTTGATGTTCAGAGTCTCGGTGTCAGTCCGTTTAAATCAATTACGGAAACGGGAAAGGGGGCAACTCCTCTCGCTGTGAAAACATCCGAGCTTAGTCTTGACATAAACGAAAACGCGGAAGTTTATGCTCCACCTTTAATTGGTTCTCATGTCGGCGCTGATGCCCTTGCTGTCAGTCTTTCATGTGGGGTGTTGAGTGAGGCGAAAGAAAATATAATGTGCATTGATATAGGTACCAATGGTGAGGTAATTTTGAAGTCCGATAAAGGGATAATTGCAACTTCCTGTGCAGCAGGTCCTGCTTTAGAGCCTATGTCTGCAGTACCTGGAGCAATTTGCAGGTTTAACATGGACAATAAAAAGTTTAAGTGGGAAACTATCGGTAATGCCCAGCCGATCGGCATTTGCGGTTCGGGTATTATTGATATTCTGGGCGAATTAGTTAAAAATGATTTGATGGATGAAGATGGTTATCTTAAGACCGGCAAGGTTTTTGAGATAACCGGCAATATTCGGATTACCCAACCGGATATAAAAGGAGAGAGCGGGCTCCTGTGGAGTAAAGCTGCTATATCTCTTGGAATAAAGGCGCTTCTTGAGGAAGCAGATTTAACTACGGATGAGTTGGACAGAGTTTTTCTTGCAGGTTCTTTCGGCACTTATATAGATAAAGAAAATGCCAGGATAATTGGTCTTGTTCCGGATATTTCTTCCGAGAAAATTATACAGATCGGAAATGCAGCAGCACTTGGAGCAGAGGAGATGTTATTATGTCAGGAGATGAGAAACTTGGCCGAAAATTCGGCAAATAAAATAAAACATATTCATCTTGAAAGCATCTCCGATTATGGTGAGAGATTGATGTTAGTTGAACAGAAGTTTAAAAGGCTTTCTTCCGTAAGTAGTTGAATTGTTAAATAGTAAAATAGTGAAATAGTAAAAAAATTTAACTTTAGTTTAAGTATTGTGTGTTTTAAACAATTATATATTTTTTCTCTGTGTCTCCGTGTCTTTATGTGATATAAAATTTTAAGTTACGAGTTTCGGATTTCGTGTTTCGAGTTAGGAAGACAACAAAATAAAAGAATCTGAGTAAATCTGTGTTAATTTGTGGCTGGTTCAGGGGTTGTAGGATGGGTTTTTAAACAACAAAAAAATATTTTTTCCTCTGTACGTTCTTTTTTTCTCCGTGTGCTCTGTGTTAAAATTTGGGATTTTGGATTTAGGGGTTAGTAAAAAAAATCGTTTTATTCGTGCGATTTGTTGTTTCTTGTTTTTTTGATTTTTGAATTTATCGGCTGTGCCGCGCTATATTCTCCGTCATGAAATTAGACAAAAAAAAGCCTTGACAAATACATTGAAATTTATTAATATAGATTTTATAAAGGTAGTTAGATTTAATATGCTTTGATTTCGGAACGTTATGGTTGGAGTTTTGATGTCGTCTCAAAGACTGATATTGAGAAATAAGGAAAAAGGAGGGGATGTCATCAGTAAAATTAAGTATATATGAAAGAGTCGAAATTTTTGATTAGGCTTCTCGTAAGAAAGGAGAATACTATAAGAAATATACTTAGTAGAGTTCGTGTGACACCTATATTTTCGTTGGTTTTCTGTTTTTGGCATATTCAAGGTTTCAAGTGGAGGTTTCAAGCAATTCGGATCATATTGTACAATTTATTAAGGGGGTGTATCAAGGAAAAATGATTATCGATGTTTTTTTGTTTTATTTACCCAGAGTAACTTATTTCCTAAACTCTAATGAAAGGAGGTTTTAATGGAAAAAGCAGTAAGGGTAAGCGGATTGTTTTTTAAGTGGATTTTATATAGCTTGCTTGTAATTGTGGCTTTCTTTATGGTTACTCAGGATGCGAAAGCGGCAATTGACGGAAAGATCGCGGGTGTCG
>CAZGBM010000057.1:0-2129 GCA_964523975.1 uncultured bacterium
GAGGTGAAGTTCAGGATATAGGAGATTATATTGGCGATTCGCTGGGTTTATCACAGCAGGCACGTGATACAGACGCCGAGATGATTGTTTTCTGTGGCGTGAAATTTATGGCTGAAACGGCAAAAATCCTTTCTCCGGAAAAGAAAGTCCTGATACCGAGAGAAGATGCAGGATGTCCCATGGCAAATATGATAACGCCGGAAGACGTATTGGAAATGCGTAAAAAATACCCGAAAGCAAAAGTTGTTTCATATGTAAATACTAACGCCGATGTGAAAGCGGTAAGCGATGTGTGCTGCACTTCGGCTAATGCGGTCAAAGTCGTGGAAAATATCGAATCGGATGAAATTATCTTCGTGCCGGACAGAAATCTTGGGTCATATGTTAAAAGGTTTGTCGATAAGGACATTATACTCTGGGACGGATTTTGTTATGTTCATGATAGTATAAAAAAAGAAGAAGTTCTCCAGGCGAAAAAGAACTTACCCGGTGCTCCGCTTCTTGTACATCCGGAGTGCACACCGGAAGTAATCGATATCGCAGATGAGGTTTTATCTACCTCAGGAATGCTCAAATTTGCAAAAGAATCCAATGCGAAAAGCTTTCTAATAGGTACCGAAGAAGGAATACTTTACGGGTTAAAAAAACAAAACCCGGAAAAAGAGTTTTATACTGCCGGAACTCCAAAAATTTGTTCGAACATGAAATTAACTCGTTTAGAGGACGTTTATGCAGCTTTAAAAGATGAAAAATATGAAATAATTCTACCCGAAGATATTATAAGTGCGTCAAAGAAAGCGCTGGAAGCAATGCTAAAGTATGTCTAAAGGGAAAATTCTTGTTGCAATGAGCGGCGGTGTGGACTCTTCGGTGACCGCTGCCTTGCTTAAAAAAGAAGGTTTTGATGTGACCGGTGTTACCATGAAGATATGGGACGGAAAAGACAGCGAAGCTGTTGTCGACCGACCTCACTCCTGTTACGGTCCGGGAGAAAAGCTGGATATCGAAGATGCGAAAAAAGTGGCTGACTTACTCGGCATCAAGCTGGTTGTGCTTGACTTATGCAAAGAATTCAGGAATATCGTTCTTGATTACGTATGCAATGAGTATCTTTCGGGAAGAACGCCCAATCCGTGTATTATATGCAATAAAATGCTGAAATTGAGCGTACTTCTCAATAAAGCAGCCAAGACGGGACTTGAATTTGACCGTGTCGCAACAGGTCATTACGTAAGAAACAAGTTCGATTTGAAAAGGAAGCGGCATCTTTTACTTAAAGCAAAAGACAGAGAAAAAGACCAATCTTATTTTCTGTATTCGCTTTCCCAGAAACAGATAGAAAAATGTATTTTCCCTCTCGGCAATTATACAAAGAGAGAGGTCAAAAAGATTGCAAAAGAAATGAATCTACCTGTAAAAGAAAAAAAAGAAAGTCAGGATTTCTTTTCCGGGGATATATCATCCCTTTTCAGAGGTAAGAAAAACCCCGGTAAAATTATTGACAAAAAAGGGGAAATTATTGGCGAACATAGAGGGATTCAGTTCTACACAATCGGACAGAGAAGAGGGCTCGGAATAGCAAGAGGCAAACCTTTATATGTTATCGAAATCGACAAAAAGAATAATTCAATCATCGTGGGAGATAAAGAAGATTTATTTAAGGATGAACTCTTAGCGGATAAATTGAACTGGATAGCTATTGAAAATCTTAATGAAGAAGTCGAAGTAACGGCAAAAATACGTTATCTTCACCCGGAAGCAAAAGCGGTTGTTTCTCCACGTGGGAAAGATACCGTGGCTGTCAAATTCAAAGAATCTCAAAGCGCAATAACACCAGGGCAGGCTGTCGTTTTTTATCAGGATGAGGTTTTAGTCGGCGGCGGGTCAATAATGTAAAAATCAAATATCAAAATGCAAAATTACAAATCAAAATTTAAAATTAAAGAGAAACAACGAATCACACGAATAGCACAAATATTAACAAAACAGACTTTATTTTCTATATTAAGAAAAATGATTATTCTTAATTTATTTGTGAAATTTGTGCAATTTGTTGTTAAAAAATGGGTTGTTGGGTGGAAAACAAAGAAAAACTCTGTGTGCTCTGTGGTTAAATATTCCGGTGTGAG
>CAZGBM010000057.1:2229-13332 GCA_964523975.1 uncultured bacterium
GGACTGGACAGCATTTTATCTGTAGAACTGCTTTTAAGACAGAAAATAGAGGTCATCGCATTCCATTTTGTTTTGCCTTTTTATGATTTTAAAGGAGAAAAAGAAAATAACGCCGAGGCAACCGCCCCCGAACTGGGCATTGCATTAGAAATTTTCCGTGGCGGGAGAGACTACATCGAGATGTTGAAAAATCCCAAACACGGATATGGGAAAAACATGAATCCGTGCATCGATTGTAAGATATTTATGTTGAAAAAAGCAAAGCTTTTTATGGAAAAAATCGGAGCGTCTTTCCTGTTCAGCGGAGAAGTTCTCGGTCAGCGACCCATGAGCCAGAGAAAGAATATCATGGAATTAATAGAAAAAAAAGCCGGAGTCGAAGGGCTACTCGTCAGACCTCTTTCAGCCAGGCTGCTCGAACCTACCATTCCCGAATGTAAGGGATGGATAGATAGAGACAAGCTTTTGGACATCCAGGGCAGAGGCAGGAAATCTCAGATCGAACTTGCCCGTGAATTCGGTATAAAGGATTATCCATCTCCGGCAGGAGGATGCTGTCTTACCGACCCGCAGTTTTCTACGAGGCTCAAAGACGCTTTTACGCACAATGAAGATACCATACCTGAACTGAGTTTACTCCAGGTGGGACGGCATTTCAGACTTAAAAGCGGAGCAAAATTAATTGCAGGAAGAAACGAGAAAGAAAATCAAAGAATCGAGATTCTTGCCGGTGACAACGATTTACTTATAGAAGGGGTCGATTTTGCGAGCCCTTTAGTCTTGCTCAAAAAAAGTAAAAATCCCGAAGATATCAAAATAGCTTCTTCTATTTGTGTCAGGTACAGCAAGAAGAAAGAAGCTAAAAAAGCAAAAGTCATAGTAAGAACAAAAACGGAGAAAATTTCCGAGAAAGAAGTCGCACCCATGGGAAGAGAAACGGTAGAATCTCTGCTGATTCGCTGAATATTACTCTTTCTCTTTCCTTATTTCTTCTTCGAGCTCTTTAAAGGATTCCGAGTTCAGAAATCTCTGGTAAATCGGCTCGCTGGCTCTTATCTGCTCAAGCAACTTTTCCCTTGCCTGACCGAGAGGCGCTTCCATCACTATAGTTGCTTTATAGATATTACCATCCTGTTTTACGTCTTTTTTCGTTATATGAGAGCCAACCAGGGATTGGTCGACAACTATTTTACTTGTCTTTGCATACATGCCGAGAAGTTCCGAATCTTCGGTTACCCCTACTTCTTCATCGAACTTTTTTATTAGAGCCTGAACATAAGAGTTTAGCTGCTGGGTCATCTCGACTCTCGCATCCAGCATCGCTTTGTCTATAGCGAGTTGATAATCGTGAGAAGTACCGGTTGCCTCCGCGGATAACATATTAATATCTCCGGGAGAAGCACATTTAATGAATAACACAAAAATTAACACAAAAAGTATTTTTTTTATGATTCCTCCTTTATACGCGGATTTGTTAACATAGTTAATTAAATATAATTTCCCTGCTCCCAATGTCAACCTTGCTTTTCTCTCCTTGACAGAACCCTTCAAAATCCTTATTTTAAAATTTAAACAGAAAGGAAATATGGATTTTTATAATTTTTTAAAAAGTAACAAAGCAATCATTCTGGACGGGGCAATGGGAACCGAACTGGACAAACGCGGAGTTCTCGGAAGATGCGACGCCAACCTGACGCACCCTGAAATAGTAGCGGAAATTCACCTTGAATACTTCAATGCCGGGAGCCAGGCTGTAATAACAAATACTTTCCCGATGAGCCGTATTTACATTGAAACCCATAAAATAAAAGTCGATATTGCGGAAGTTAATCGAGCCGGGGCGCAACTGGCAAGAAGTGCCGTCGGAGATAACGGATACGTACTGGGAGACCTCGGCTCTACAGCGCAGCTACTTGAACCGTACGGCACCTATAAGGAAAAAGATATTTATGATACTTTCAAAGAACAGGCTTCCTTGCTGGCAGAAAACGGCGTAGACGCCTTTATTATCGAAACGATGTTTGACCTGCGGGAAGCGCTCTGCGCTCTCCGTGCCTGTAAGGATACGTCGTCCATACCTGTCATAGCGTCGATGGCTTTTCAAACCGAGACAAAAGGCGGAAGAACGATGATGGGTAACTCCGCAGAAGAGTGCGCTACCAAACTTACGGAAGAAGGAGCTGACGCCGTCGGCACAAACTGCGGTGAGCTTGACCCTGCTCAAATGGCTAAAATTGTAAGCATATTTAAAGAGTCGACCTCTCTACCTGTACTGGCGGAGCCGAATGCGGGCAAGCCGAAACTGGAAAAAGAAAAAGTTTTTTATATGGAGCCGGAAACCTTTGCTGCCGGTGTTCTGGAATGCTACAGAGCCGGAGCCCGTCTTATAGGCGGTTGCTGCGGCACGACACCACAGCACATAAAAACCCTGACGGAGTTGATTTCAAAAGAATCGCACAATACTTAAAAACAGGGGGAGCAAATTTATGAAAAAAAGTATAATTTTATTAATCCCCGTAACTGCCATTCTTATATTATTAGCATCCTGTGTTGTTAAAAATTCAAACAAATATAAAGACGGTGATTTTGCCGGTATTTCAAAGTCAATCTATCTGCAAGAAAACTTTTTCGGAGTTACTACAGTTTCTATTTCAGAAGAAAAAATCAGCAAAGTAGATTTCAGCATTATTGATATGGATAATAAGGTCTTCTTCAATGAGAAATATGAAATTAGATTTAAAGACAACCCTGAGTATATAGAACAGTGCCGTAACGAATGGAAGGCAATAAATGTTTACCCAAATATTCTGCTTGAAAACCAAAAAATAGATAGCCTTGATGCAATTTCAGGAGCAACCTGGTCATATAATATGTTTGAGAGCTCTCTTGCGGAAGCATTGAAAAAGGCATCAAGATAAACACCCGTCTTCAACAACTGCTAATCAGTAAATTTTCTATCTTTTGTAAAAGATTAGCCACTAAGTCACGAAGGAAAGAACAACAAAAAAATCAGTGTATATATATGCAAATCCGTGGTGATTCTTTAGTAAAAGAAAAAAATCTTGGGTTAATCTGTGAAATCTGTGGTTAAGATTTGGGATAATGGATAAATTTTTAGGCTTGAATTTTTAGAAAACAATACTAAAATAACATAAACATTTTGCAATTTATCTCGCCATTTTGCTGGGCGAAGGATGGAAACCTAAAAAATTAAGGAGGAAATTATGGATTATAAGCTATCGGAAGAAGAACAGATGATAAAAGAAGTGGCAAGAACCGTCGCACAAGAGAAAATAAAACCTTTGAGAGAGCAGATGGACAGGGAAAGCCAGCTTTCTCCCGAAGTACGCAAGGAAATTGGAAGATCCGATTTGATAAGGGTTTTTATACCTCAGGAATACGAGGGGCTTGGTAT
This sequence comes from uncultured bacterium, assembly GCA_964523975.1. Classification (GTDB taxonomy): domain Bacteria; phylum Hydrothermota; class UBA3072; order UBA3072; family UBA3072; genus JAFGHJ01. The sequence goes on from CAZGBM010000057.1 coordinate 5,645, forward strand.
GGGGATGTTCGGTATGTGCCTCGCGACTGAAGAACTTTCGATAGTCGACGGTGGGACAGCAACGGCTTACGCCGCGAACGGACTCGGAGCAATACCAATAATTCTTTTCGGCACCGAGGAACAAAAAAAGAAATATCTTCCTCCTATAGGGTCAGGCGAGAAGTGGGCGGCTTTTGCTCTAACTGAACCGGAAGCGGGTTCCGATGCAGGTAATGTCCAGCTAAGAGCAAAAAAAGAAGGGGATTATTACATATTTAACGGGAATAAAATCTTTATTTCAAATGCTGGCGAGGCCGATATTTACGTTGTCGTAGTAGCTAGCTCCCCAGAAAAAGGAATACGAGGTCTTTCAGCAATTATTGTCGAGAAAGATACCGAAGGATTCACGTTCGGCAAGAAAGAAGATAAAATAGGAATCCGGGCAGCAGCCACAAGAGAACTCGTCTTTACGGATTGCAAAGTCCCAAAAGAAAATTTGCTCGGAAGAGAAGGCGCAGGTTTTTTGATGGCGATGAAAACATTCGATCAATCCCGTGTGGGAGTCGGATCTCAAGCAGTAGGAATTGCAGAAGGAGCTCTTAGAGAAGCCGTTTCCTATGCCAATACCAGGGTACAATTTGGTAAGAAAATCGGCGAATTTCAAGCTATACAGATTAAGCTTGCGGAAATGGCTACAAAAGTCGAAGCAGCCCGTTCTCTAGTTTATCAAGTAGCCAGATTCATTGATGGAGGAGCAAAAAAAATCACCAAAGAATCCGCAATGGCAAAATTGTTCGCTTCCGATGTAGCAATGGACGTAACAATCGAAGCGGTTCAGGTTTTAGGCGGTTATGGATATATGAAAGACTATCCGGTGGAAAAAATGATGCGTGACGCAAAAATCACTCAAATATACGAAGGAACCAACGAAATACAGAAACTCGTAATAGCCGGCGAGCTGTTAAAGGAAGAAATAAGGAAAAAATAAGTGGTTTCTGTAGTACAGCCATTCAAATTTTTGTTTTTTTGCAAAAAATATCTCATTTGTTTTTGTTTTCCCGCAAAGTAAATATCAAAATCTAAAAAGCAAAACTACTAAATTAGGATTTAGGGGTCTGGATTTAGTAAGTATGGTAGTTGGAGGTTAGCGGTTGGTGGTTAGAAAAACAGAAAATCTACAGGTACTACATGTTCTGCATGTTAGAAAATAGAGCATGTGGTGGGTTTAGCCGAAAGCCGACAGCGACTTAAGTATTTGTGCTATTCGCCTGCCCCGTAAGGAAGAATGATTGTATTGGGGTAGGGAGAAGCAACCGTACCAGGGTGCTCTCTGTGTTAAAAAATTTCGGGGGTAGGGGTCTGTGGGCTCTGTGTTTTTGTTTTTTTGCAAAAAAAACAAAAAGTTGACTGGTAGTAGTCCCGAAATTAAAGCCTGACTTTAAGATCTGCTCTCAAGAATCTTTTTAATTGATTTGAGCAAAGTTTCCGGATCGTAAGGTTTCTCGATGTAATCCAGCGCACCTGCTTCGAACGCTTCTAACACACGTTCCGGATCCTTAATACCGCTAAGAACTATTACAGGTATTGATAAAGTATCAGGCGAGTACTTTAAACGTTCCAAAATAAGGAAACCCCCTCCTGCGGGTAGTAGCAAGTCAAGAAGTATTAGATTAGGTTTTTCCCTTAGAGCCATAGATATTCCTTGTAGAGTATCCAAAGCTATTATTGTTTCATAATTATTAAGTTGTAGTCTCTTGGCAAGCACAGTGGCAAATTCTTCATCATCTTCAATTATTAGAATCTTCTTTCCGGCAGACTCTTTATCTGGCTCCGGTATTGCCTTTTCAATACATTTCAATAATACTCCCGGGTCGTACGGCTTCTCAAGGTACTCAGAGACTCCTGCCGCCAATGCTTTTTCTTTGCTCTCAGGATCTCTCATACCGGTAAGAACTATTACAGGTATGTTTGTAGTTTCAGGCATTTGCCGAAGCCTCTTTAAAACAGCCAAACCTCCTCCGCCAGGTAACATCCAGTCAAGAATTATTAGGTCTGGTTTTTCCTTTCGTGCGATTGCCACCCCCTGCGTAGCATCAGCCGCCATTTGGGCAGTATAACCCTCGAACTGGAGCCTGCGACTTAACACTTTTGCAAGATCAAAATTGTCCTCAATAATTAAAATTAAGATTTTTCTTTCAGACAACATTGCCCTCTCTTTTTTTTACGATATGTTTTTCCATTTTCGCCAACAACTCCTGCACTTCAAAAGGTTTAATCAGATAATCCTCTGCTCCGAGTTCTCTTGTTTTCTCTGCAACGTCACTCTTTCTTGTGGCGGTTAAAAATATTATTGGAATTTCTTTTATTTCCGGATCTGATTTTGCTATTCTGCAAAACTCATAACCATCAATCCCCGGAAGCTGTATATCAAGCAGTATTAAATCCGGCTTTTTATTATACACAGCCTCAAGAGCACTCTTCCCATCCTTAAATAAGACAACTTCATAACCCACTTTCTTTAATCTGAATTCAAGTGTTCTCAGGATATCCACTTCATCATCGACAACGAATATTAACACCTTTTATCTTTTTCCCTTATAGAAAATACACACTCCCAGCAGATTGGCAAGAGCTTCAAGCATATCTCTTTCTTCTTTTAGAAAAGCTCCACCATAGGCAGATACCCTGTCTTCGAGATAGGTAACTTCAATAACTCCTATTTTTTCCTTATTGATAAAAATATCCGTAGATTGAACCCATTTACTCCTACTCCAATTATCTGTTTTAAATTCTTTACCTTTAAATTCAATCCTAACGCAGCAAACTTCCGGATACTTATATGCGGAAGGAATTAATCGAATTATCTCCCACAAGGCATCATCTGATGTTTTATTAAAATCCGATAAAACTTGAGAAACCTTATAAAACAACTGTAATTCTTTGTTTCGCTCGGTAAGCATCCGTATTTGACTCCGTAATATATCTACAGCAGTTTTGCGGTCGGATATATCTCTAAAAATCTTTACGAGATAATTTTTTCTTCCGAGTCTTACCCGACTAGAGCTAACCTCAGCACAAAAAACACTTCCGTCTTTTCTTTTCACCGGAATGTCTGTTGCGACAGTGATTTCGCCTTTAACTGATTTTTTGAACTCTTCTATTACATACGGAAGACTCTCCTCTGGGTGTATATCCTTAACGCTCAGTTTTTGAAGTTCATGAATTGAATATCCTAACATCTTGCTTATCTTTTTATTGTTCAGATAAAATTTCTGAGTTTTAGCATCCGATATAATAATCCCATCATTTAAACCGTAAAAAATTTTTTCGAATTTCTTCTCCCTTTCTCTTAAAGTTACTTTCTTGTTTTTTTGTTCGGTGATGTCTTTTTTGCTATTTTTCATACTTTACTCCAAATAGTAACCACAAGTTTTCACAGATTAACACGTCTTACCTAACCTCCCCCCCAATTTTTTATTTTTAAACAACAAAATAAATATTTTAAATTTGTGTATATCCGTGTTCATTTGTGGCTATTCCTTTTTTATTTTTTTCTCCGTGTTCTCGGTGTTTTTTCTTTTTTATTGCAATTAGTTACTCTGTGTCCTCTGTGTTTAATGTTTTTTTTCTTTTTGATTTCACTCTATATCCAACATCTTAACATCGCCAATGTATGTTTTCTCCTTAACCTTAGTAATATTAGATATTTTTTTTATAACCTCTTCTATTCCCTCTTCTCCCTCAAGAATCATCTTCAGTCGCGAGTATTTAGATTTATCTTTTTCTTTCGTTTCCGCTAAAAGCAACTGCGTATGACCTTTAATAACGGTAAGATATTGATTCAACTGATGGTTCAACGTAACAATCATATCCTTAACCACTTCTAATTCTCTCGCTGTCAACTTTTCTTCTTCTTGCTGTTTCATAAGTAAATGGGCATTCACCCTGGCGGTTAATTCACGAGAATCGACAGGTTTTGTAATATAATCCGCGCCACCCAGATCAAAACCCTTTGTTTTATATTTAATCTCTGCTGCACATGTAAGAAAAATAACAGGAATAGACTTAAATCGCTCATCCTTCTTCAATTTTTCACATACTTCAAAACCATCCATCTCAGGCATCATAATATCAAGTAAAATTATATCGGGTTTTCTGTCAGCCGCTAATTTTAAAGCCTCACGACCATCACTTGCAGTCATAACCTCAAAATGCAGTAATTCCAGCCGTTTCTTTAAAGTGGTCATCAAATCCGGTTCATCATCCACCAACAATACTACTTTCCCTTCATTCATAGAATCCCTCTCCCTTCGAATCGTCGCACCAGATGGGCAAAGTGAAGCAGAAACTGCTACCCTCGCCGGACGTGGACTGCACCCAGATTTCACCACCATGCTGTTCGACTATCAGCTTAGATATAGCAAGACCCAGACCTGTTCCACCAGGTTTTCTGTCTCCAGCAGTTTTATGTATCTGACTGAACTGTCTGAATAGTTTGGAGATATCTTCATCGGCTATCCCTCCACCTGTGTCTTTCACACAAACTTTTATCATATTGCCCGATGATGCTTTCTTAGCGCTAATGGTAACTCCACCTTTCTCTGTAAACTTTAGAGCATTGGACAAAAGATTGTATAAAACCTGGTTTATCTTATCACTATCGCATCTTGCCATTGGAATATCTTTTTCTAACTTCGTATTTAAACTTAGCCCTTTTCCCTTCGCTATTGTTCTGTTTGATTCAATAACTTCTTTAATTATTGTATTAATAGAAATCTTCTGCATAAGAAATTGTATTTTCCCGGATTCTAACTTGGAAAAGTCGAGCACATTATCTATCAAACGGTGCAGACGATCCACATTCCTCTTAGCTATTGTCAAAAATTCATCCTGCTCAGCGTTAATTTCTCCAGCACTGCCGTCTAAAACAATCGCTATAGATTCTTTTATAGCAGCTAAAGGCGTCCGGAGTTCATGGGAAACCGTCGATGTAAATTCGCTTTTTAGATCCATCATTGCTCTTAATTCCTCTTCGGCTTTCTTACGCTTTGTGATATCCCTGAGTGACGCCAGATACGCTTTTTCCCCTTCCCACATTGTTTCTACCACCCTCATTTCTGCTACGGCTTCTTCTCTGTCACTCCTTACGATATCAACCTCTGTTGCTTTTTCGACTTCTACGGGAAATCCGAAAGGATCGTTGAGAAGTTCTTCCTTTTCCCGGCCGAAAAGTTCTTCACAGGCATTATTGGCAAAGAGGATAAAACCATCTGAATCTACAATAACTATTGCGTCCGCGGATTTTTCTATTATATTTCGCAGGCGTAACTCACTATGCTTCAGTTCTTCTATATGTTTCTCTAATTTTTCCAAAATACGATGCCGTTCAACAGAATAGGATATGGTCTGCAAAAGGTTATTGATACCCATTTGACCCTTGATAAGAAATCCTTCAGCCCCAATCTGCAGAGCTTTTATTGCTGTTTCTTCATCGCTTATTCCGGTTATCACTATAACAGGAGTTCCAGGTTTTTTAAGATATAATTTACGTAGAGTTTCAAGACCCCGACTGTCTGGCAAATTAAGGTCCATTAACACCAGGTCGAAACTATTCCTTGAGAGACTCTCCAAAGCCTCCGCAAGAGTTTCCACATTTGTCAGTTCAAAATTAGCCATATTAATCAGATTAGCATCTTCGTAGTACTTAAATGTTTCACGTATTAGAGTAAGTGAGATAGGATCGTCTTCAACTGAAAGTATCTTTAGTGAACTAGAATTCTTAGGAGCTTCTCTATCCACTTTTCGTTTCCTTCTACTTCCCCTTAAAGGAACTGCTGATTGGATTTGTTTCCCCTGTCGAAATTTGCGTGGGATTACCCGAAATAATACCGGCAACGTTAACGAAAGCTTTACCGATATGCATACCTTTTCTATCTATTCGAACTTCCCTTATTTGTTTATCGTGCGCGGATCCCCGCATCTTAAGTACAGTTAAGCCTCTACGAACTTCGTTGTTTATTTCAACATAACGAAGGAGTATAATGGCATCGGTAATTGTGGAAATAGGAGTTTCCGTAATATAAGTACCTCCCATAAGTGTCGGGGTAGTTGAGGTGAAAAATCCCGTCTTCTCTTTCAGTTTGATAAAAGAAGTCAGTGCGATCACAAATTCTCGAAAACTCCTGCCCGTTGAAACCCTTGCCAGCGCCGAAAGACTATCAACAGCTATTCTGGTCGGTTTGAAATCTTCTATAACTTTTTTCATCTCAATTAAATGTTCTTCTAAGCCTGCGACTTCAGGATACTTGCAAACGACCTTCAGAATTCCTTTTTGTTCCATTTTTTCAAAGTCAATTCCCCAACCATCGGCATTCCGGAAAAGCTGCTCGCGGCTTTCTTCAAAGGCAAACAACAAATTCTTTTCACCCTTTGAAATGCCTCCATTTATAAAGTGATTTGCCAGAAGGGTTTTCCCGGTTCCTGTCGCACCTGAGGCAAGAATAATAGAATCCCTGAAAAAACCGCCGCTACACATTCTGTCTAATTCTTTAATACCTGATGAGATACGTACGATAGAAGATTTTTGTTTTAATTCAATGGAAGACAGGGGTATAATAACAATCCCTTCATTCGGTGTAACAGTGAAAGGCCATTCTCCCTTCTGATGCAGAGATCCTCTGAACTTTAAGATCTCGATTGTGCGGCGGCGTTTTTCCTCTTCAAGGACGTTGCGGAGAACGATAACGTTGTCAGCAACAAATTCTTCAACTCCAAATCTGGCAATCTTGCCATATTCCTCGGTTCGCTCGGCTGTTATAACCGCGGTAACCCCCATTTTTCTAAGTCCTGTAGAAATCCTGAACAGTTCTCTCCGCAGTGTATTTGTATCTTTCAACTGACTGAAAAGAGAACCTATGGAATCCATTGAAACTCTTTTTGCATTAACTTTTGAAACCGCATGTTCGATTCGGGCAAGAAGAGCTCCAAGATCGTACTTTCCAACCTCTGTTGCTTCCTGTTCAGGGGTAGGTGATGCATCCACAAAAGCCCATTTGCCTTCTTTTTCCCATTTTTCAACATCCCAGCCAAAACCCTCAAGGTTTTTCCTGATATCCTCCGGACTCTCCTCAAAATTAACAAATACACCGCCTTCCCTATCCTTCTTTATCCCCTCTATGAGAAATTGCGCGGAAAAAACTGTTTTTGCGCTGCCTGACGTTCCCGAGACCAGAGTGGTTCTGCCCAGAGGGAGTCCACCCATTGCTATTGAATCAAATCCCGGTATTCCTGTCTCTACTTTTCGGAAATTTTCTTTACTTTTCTTCATTTCTCTTCCTTTCTTTCTCTCGTCAGAAGGTTCTAAATTCAGTCCGATCAGAATTTTTTCCTTATCCGATAAATCGCCGACAATTCTTCTCAAGGGGGGCGGCAACTCCTTGATTAAAGTAGGTGTCGCGAGAATCTTTTCGTCCTCAGCAAGCTGTGGTCGCTCAAGCACATCCACAACTACAAGCTCGTATCTCCCTTTAAATTCTCTTTCGCAAATTTCCTTGAGATTTACAATAGCGCGTTTGGACTTAGATGTTTGTCCCGCAATATACAGTTTTAAAAAAAACTTATCCATCGTTTTTCCTCCTCCTCAATTTCTGTTAAGTCCAGACCAATTAGAACTTTTTCTATCTCCGAGAGATCACCAACAATATTTCTAA
>CAZGBM010000058.1:0-2697 GCA_964523975.1 uncultured bacterium
CCCTTGACTTTATAACAAAAAATATTATTCTTGAGGCACGATGGTAGGACTGATTTTATTATTCGCTTTCCCTTATGGAGAAGTGATAGTAGATGTAAATGTGGAAGGACTAAAGGAAGTTGATACTTCTCTGGTCGTTCGTTCTTCCGGTTTTAAAATAGGTGAGATATTAACCAAAGAGAAAGGAATAGAAGCAATAAAAAGCCTTTATAAAACGGGTTTCTTTGCCGATGTCGAACTTAGTGCTAAAAGAGAGGGCGGCGGTATAGAGGTTATAATTGAGGTGGAGGAAAATCCGCGTCTTAAATCATTGACGTTTGACGGTAATAAAAAATTAAGTGACGGAGATATTTCATCGCTGGTTGATTTATCTCCCCCTGCCATACTCTCTGATTATAAATTGCACAGGATTAAGGAAAAAATATACGATTTGTATAAAGAGAAAGGTTTTTCTGGTACGGAAATTTCAATTTCGAAGAAAGAAGAAGAAGATGGAGTGAATGTAATTTTTAATATTGAGGAAGGAGGAAAATATAAAGTAAAAAAGATTAATTTCTTGGAAAATAAGGGTCTTTCGGATCATGCTCTTTCCAAAGTTCTTTCCAACAAAACAAAAAGCTGGTGGCTTTTCTGGAGAAACAATAGCTTAAAATTGGATTCTCTGGAAGTTGATGCGCCCAAGATTGAAGCTTTATATCGAAAGCACGGATATCTGAGTGCCAGGGTTGATACTTTTTATGTGGATTACGATGGTAATGGTGCTATAATAAATTATGTTGTTGACGAAGGAAAGCTTTATTATTTCGGGGAGACACATCTTGAGGGAAAAGAAGATCTCGGTTTTATTTCGAAAAGATTAAAATGGAAAAAAGGAGAATTGTTTAGCGAGGAAAAAATTCAAAAAACGATAGAAGACCTTTCTATTTTTTATTCCGAATTTGGTTTTTTAAATCCGACGATTTATCCCAGTTATGATGTCGTGAATGATTCGATAGTCGAAGTCGAACTTTATGTGGATAAAGGGAATCCTTTTTATATAAGATATGTTGATATAGCAGGTAATAATAAAACTTACGATAAAGTAATTAGAAGGAATACGGTTATCTATCCCGGAGAGCTTTTCGAGAGGAACAGGATAATGCACAGCTATAGGAATATTTTTCGACTTGGTTATTTTTCCGATATGAAAATAGATATGGGTTTCCCTGCCACCGACTCAATAGACCTTATGCTGGAAGTAACCGAGAAACCTACAGGATATTTTTCCGGGAATATAGGTTTCTCAGGAAGTTATGGTCTTACGGGAGGAATTAATGTGACGATGCCTAATTTCAACGGCACCGGACAAACCATTAGTTTTTCTTTCGAAAAGACACTGACGTCTTATGAAGATAGAAATATCCAAAATATATCATTGTCATGGGAACAACCATGGCTTTTTGACACGCCTACTTCCTCAGGTTTTAGCCTTTATAATATGTTCTTGGAGAGAAGTGACTATAGGGTGAAAAGGGTAGGAGGTTCTGTATCCTTGGGCAGGATTTTGAATAAGCAAAGGAATCTTACGTCGGCTGTTACCTACAGATTGGAAAGGCAAGATGTGAATGCTTCCGGCGAATATTCGGACTTTGATACCGGAAGGAACTGGGAGAGTTCGTTGTATGGCAGCCTGGTGTACGATTCCAGAGATTCGAAAATAGCTCCTAGTGTGGGGAGCTTTTATTCTCTGGGAGGTAAGTACGCGGGTGGTATTTTGGGTGGAGATAGAGAATATCATAAGTTAATATTTGAAACCAGAAAATTTCAAACTGTTCTGGCGAAAGATATGGTACTTATGAATAGAACAAAAATAGGGTATGCTTTTCCTCGGGCAGGCAGTGAGGTACCTTTACTCGAGAGGTTTTTACTCGGTGGTTCCGGAGATTGGGGGTTGCGCGGTTATGACGATGAGACGATTATACCCGACCTCTCGAAAACATATGTCGGAGGTAATTTTGCTTTCCTCAATAATTTTGAAATTAGGCTGAATTTTGCAGATAGAGGGTACGGTATGATATTTCTCGATGCCGGTAACTGTTTTGAAAGTTTACAGGAAGCCAATATGACGGATCTTTATTATGGTGTTGGAATTGGTTTCAGGGCTGAGATTCCGATGGTTGGTATTCTTGGCGTGGATTTCGGATATAACTTAAATCTATTTGAAGGAGAGAGAAGATGGAAACCTCATTTCCAGATAGGTACGACGTTTTGAAAAGATTTATTTTTTTGAAGATTTCAATTGTTTCTGTTCTGATATTAATCGGCATTGGGTGTGAATCTAAGAAAGAATACCAAACCGAACCGGTACCTGTATTTAGCAGAGTTGTGAATATTGATTCGAGTTATACGACCGTTAGAGTTGTTGCGACCGGAAGTTCGGATCTTTTATTCTGTGGGAGAAAAGGCGTTTTCGATTCATATTCGATGATGAAATTCGATTCCATTCCCGAAGATTTCGACAGCCTGTTTCTTCAACTTATAGCCGATTCTGCTTCTGTCGAACTTTTTTTATTTCCATTGAAGAAAGAGTGGTTTGAAGATTCTATTTATGTATGGAGCGATATTGGTTCCCTTATAGATACTTTAAATCCAATAAAGAGCGTTACCATAGCTACCGCCGATCCTCTTATTTTTATCGGAGATTCTTTATCTCTGGAT
>CAZGBM010000058.1:2797-13090 GCA_964523975.1 uncultured bacterium
CCTCGAGATTCTTTACCTCTGGAGTTGAGTTCGATAGCGGAAGCCGGATTATATTTTGAGATTGCAGATGCTATGTCTTTTTATCCCGAGGCTATTATAAATAATTCCGGAACTGTGTATTTCTCAATTTATTTTTCGAATATTGATACGATGGATAACGACCTTTTGAAATTTGATTTCCATAGTTTTTTCAAGCAAGCTCCTGATGATAGTGTGTTTCATATTGAAGTACTGGCAATTGATGAAATAAATGGAATTGATTTAGAAAAACTCGGGAAAAGCAAACTTGAGTTTGTATGGGTGGTGTTCCCATGATGATAATAAAATTAAGTATTTTTCTTCTTGTATCTTTAAATCCGAACCTGTCGGATAGTTTACCCGGAGAATGGGTTGGCGGGGATGGATTTTCCCAGTCTCCCGCGGTCTTCGGTAACGTTTGTGTCAATCCGGCACTCGCGGATACCCAGGACTGTATTTCGGTCGATTTTCGCCTTTTGTCCGATGATTATACAGATACAGACGGGGATTTCTGTTCCGCTTTTTTTGTTATTCCGGTACGATCAGATTTTTCCGTGGGAGGAAATTTTAATCTTCTCTATGACCCTAATATGGAAGCTTCTGCTACTGATTCGGGTGATAATTATCACTGTGTCAATTATTTTGCCAGGACAGGAGGAATGTATCGTTTCGGCGCTTTCCTGAAAAAATCTTTAGGGTCTCTTTCATTAGGAATGGATGTCAATCTGTTGAATGGGAAAATTGATGAGATATGGCGGATTGATTTTGAGGAATATTATGACGTTTATGATACTGTTAGTACATATTTTAGGGGTTATTCGGTAGGTTTAGGTTTTAATTTCAATTTTAAAAATTTGAATATAGGTGGTTATTATTGTCCCTATCAAAAGATAGAAAAATGGGAGATAAGAGGAGAAGAAGTCGAATTTAAGCTTGATTATCCTCTAAGTTTTGGGTTAAATTATTCGTTTGGCGAGAATAATAATATAATATTATCTATTGATAGAAAAGAAGGAATAATCGGTTTGAATTACGGATTATTAAAGTTAGGATATGGCAGGATGTATTCTATGGGAAACGGAGTCGAAGTTAGTGCCAACAGATTTTTAGGAGGCGTGTCTTTCATGATCAGTGATGTCCCTGTGTCAATAGTGTTTGAGAATAGAAGATATTCCGGAGTTTTTGCCGACAGTGAATTTATAGTAAGTTTAGGGATTACTTTATCAGGAAAAGGGAGGAAAAATGAAAAAGAAAAAGAATTTTAAACTTTTATTTATTCTTTTTGCTTTACCGCTTTGTGCCGAACAAAAGATTGGTTATATCGATTCGCAAAAAATACTGTCGCAGTATCAAAAAGCGCAGGAAATCAGAAAGGAATTTGATACTAAGGTTAAAGAATGGAAAGATGAAATCAGCCGTCGCCAGGAAGAGCTTGAAAAACTTCAGAAAAATTTGCAGACCCAGTCATTTATGCTGACCGAGGAAACCAGGTTGCATAAAATAGAAGAAATGCAGAAAAAGAAAACGGAGCTTGAAAATTTTGTCAACGAAATTTATCGTAAAGATGGCAGAGCTGAACTTTTAAATAGAGAATTGATGCAGCCGCTTCTTCAGGAAATAGATACCGTAGTATCTGAAATTGCAAGGGAAGATGAATTTTCTCTGATTCTGGATTCGTCTACCGGCGTTGTTATTTATGCTGACGAAATTTATGATATAACGAATAGAATAATCGAAGCTTTGAACAAGAAGTATCTCCCGGAGTATAAGGGGGAGGAAAAAATTGAGTATTACGTTTTTAAATTGAAAGAAGAAGATGCGGATTCCAAGTCGAGGGGGCTTGGTACTAGGATAAAAAACCTGATATTGATTTCATTTGACGGATTGGGAGGTGCTTTTAAACGTATTAAGTCGGCGGATTTAAGTAGTGCGCAGAATAGCCTTGCAATAGAGAATGAAGAAGAGGTGAGTGGTAATGTTGCGCTTGCTGTTCAGTTTCTAAATATGTCCGGAATCGATTTTGTTGTAATCGGGAGGGTTTGGGTTGAAACCGGAAATATTTTCTTTGAATATTCCATTGTTGACAAGAAAAAAGAACAGGCTGTAGTGACCGAAAAAGTGGACGTTGGCGTTGAGGAAAACCTTGATTCCCGTGTAGCTGAAAAAGTAGTTTCTCAGATTGCCAAGTTATATAAGTGAAGATAAACGAAATTGCAAAGCTTTTAGGAAGTAAAGTTGAAGGAGATCCTGATTTTGAGGTAAAACGGGTATCGGAAATTAAGGATAACAGGATAGGTGACCTTGTATTTCTTTTTAACGAGAAGAAAGTTAACGAGGTAGAAAAGTTGAAAGATTTTGCCGCTGTTGTTCCTGATAGCGTAAGAGAATGTTCTGCAAGGTCCTGGATTAGAGTACGAGATGTTAAAGCTTCAATGATAAAAACACTTAAATATTTTTATGATAATTCTGTGCAAATTCCTGAAAGTTACTTGACTACATTAGAAAATTTAAGTCATGTTAAAATGGGAAATGATGTCAGAATAGGTAAGAATGTTTTTATCGGAGAAAACTGCATTTTGGGAAACAATGTTAGTATTTTTCCTTTTTCTTATATAGGAAATGATGTAAAAATTGGTAATGGTAGTGTGATTTATCCCCATGCGGTCATTCTGGACAGGACTAAAATTGGACAGGAAGTTATAATTTATCCTGGTGTCGTGGTAGGTTCCGAGGGATTTGGTTACCATAGAGTTAAAGGTGAATTTAAAGCTATACCGCATGTTGGTAAGGTTGTAATAGGAAATAGGGTAGAGATAGGGGCTCTTTCCATGATAGATAGAGGAACAATAGGTGACACGATTATTGGTGATGGAACAAAAATAGATAATTCCGTTCATATCGCTCATAACGTTAAAATCGGGAAAAATGTAATTATTCTTGCTCAAGTAGGTATAGCCGGCAGCTGTGAGCTGGGAGATGATGTCGTGATTGCCGGCCAGGCTGGGATTGCCGATCATGTGAAAATTGGTAAAGGTGCTACAGTTGCTGCAAAATCTGGTGTTTCAAAAGATGTTGAAGAAAAGGAAGTGGTTTTTGGATACCCCGCCGATAAACGATTAAATTACATTCGGAAAGCGAGCTATTATAAAAGACTACCTGAACTTTTTAAAAGGGTAAAAGCTCTTGAACAATCTAAGTGAAATTCTAACTGTTTAGCCACCAAGACACTAAGACACAAAGTAAAGCTATGTTTTAAGGGATTGTATAAAAAATGAGATATCGAAATTTAAAAAGCAAAATGACAAAAGAAAATACAAAATTATTCCTTGCCCTTTTTATCTTATATGATCTTCGTGCCCTGGCCTGCCCCGTAGGGAAGAATGACCATATCGGGGTGACTTTGTGGCCTGAATAGTTACGTGAGTTCTCTTCTTTTTATTTTCTTATTTTCTAATTCCGACCCTTCGACAACAGTTTACTATTCGGGCAGTAAAATTTTCTTTAAAGTAGGTTCTTCTCTCGTTCAGATTTACGGAGATGCGAGGGCTAACTATGGTAGACTAAGTATATCTTCTGACACTATTTTATATGATCTGGATAAGAAATTTCTGACCGCTAAAGGGAATGTTCTGTTTAACGACGGCAGTAATGATATAAAAGCAACTAAAATGACTTATGACGTCGGCCGGGAGATTGGAGATGCTTACCACGCTAAAACCAGAGCGGAAAATGGCTGGTTTTTTGGAGAAAAGATTAGATATTTTAGAGGTGGTGTTTTAAAGATAAGAAATGGTTATTATACGACTTGTGAGCTGGATCCTCCTCATTACTGGTTTTATTCACCGAAAATGCGGATTAACGTTGATGAAAGTCTCGTTGCCGAGCCGGTCGTACTGTTAGTTCAGAATATACCTGTTTTTTTTGTTCCTTTTTACTTTCAATCTATAAAAAGAGAACGCTCTTCGGGGCTGCTAAGGCCCGATTTCGGAACCTCTTTCTATGGAGGTAACAGTGTAAAAAAGATAGGATGGTATCAAACGCTTGGTTCTCATGCCGATGCCACTTTTTATCTGAATTACTATACCAGAACAGGTGTTAGCTTCTATATTGATAAAATACGGTGGAATTTTTTACCATATAGCGACGGCAATATAGGTGGTAATTATATTAAGGAAAGAACGGACGGCAAAGAAAGATGGTCGCTGTTAATCGATACGAAGTCGAAAATGCCCGGAGGAATTAAATTGAATGTGGATACCCGAATAGAGTCCGACCCGGATTATATAAGAGATTATGAACCCGGTGAGGTCGAGCATCTGCTGCAAAAAGAAATAAATTACAATCTTTACTGGAGTGATAAAATTTTGGGAACGCAAACCGATATCGTTATGGACCATAGAGAAAATTTAGCTACGGAAGAAGTATATGAAAGATGGCCGTCGTTAAACATGACTTTCCCGTATTTACAATTAGGTCTAATTAATATAAGGAGTGCCTATAAATTTACAAGAAACGAAAATCGCAACTGGGCTTCAGGCTTTTCGGCAAATCCTAATCTGAATTTCAATTTTTCTTTTTTAAATATAGGATTGAATCTTTACGGGCAGAGCGATTATTATGAAAATGAAGATATTCTGGTTAATTATTGGAAAGCGGCAGCAACGGTAAAGACAAGAATATACGGACTTTCTTTTTTGGGTATACCGCCTATCACTAAATTCAGGCACGTTATGACTCCTTCTGTTTCTTTTACTTATGCTCCCGACCCTGGAAGCTATAATGTGTCGCCAATTTCCGGATTTTATGTTCCGG
Source organism: uncultured bacterium (assembly GCA_964523975.1). Taxonomy (GTDB): domain Bacteria; phylum Hydrothermota; class UBA3072; order UBA3072; family UBA3072; genus JAFGHJ01. The sequence continues at coordinate 7,628 of CAZGBM010000058.1, forward strand.
GTGCAGTAAGATCTTTTAATGTTTCTCTGGAAAATTTATTTCAATGTAAGATTGGTGCCAAAAAATATGATTTCGGCTCTCTAGGATTTTCGAGCAATTATCTACCTCAAACAGACAGATTTTCTCCAGTCTCCGTTTACGGCAGATTCTGGTTGGGGAATATTTTGAGTCAGGATTATTCTACCTCTTATGATTTATACTCAGGTGAGTTTGGCAATAAAAGGATTAATTCCTCCCTTAGATACGAAACCAATTTTGGTGGTAATCCCCTTGATCTTTATTTTAACCATTCCATTAATTTTACCGCAACAGAGCGTATTCAACAGGCAAATATGGCCGTTGATTTGAACCCGACTCCCAAGTGGAGATTCGGAATATCCACACATTACGATTTTGAGAGAAATAAAGTCACAGACACCAGAATAAATCTTACCAGAGACTTACATTGCTGGGAGTTGATGGTGTCCGTCAATACTTTTGGCGATTATTGGGATTATAGTTTGAGGCTTGGGCTTAAGGATATTCCGGATTTGAAAATAGCAAGGGAAACGTTGGGGATATTGATGCCGTAGAGGATTGGGACGCAGATTTACAGGATTCTATTTTTTGTTTTTTTAACTCGAAACACAAAACCTGTAACTTTAATTCACACAAAGCCACAAAGAACACAAAGTTTATTTATTTGTTTTTTTAAGCTAACTACGAATTCTAAAGGCGAAGAGCCTAGTTTCACATCCAGCTCATTCATGATGCAGGCTTTTAAATAAGGAGCTTGCCTATCCTATTCCAGCGGACTTTTAAGAAGAAAGCTCTTAAACTTATTTCAGGTTTCCATGACCAGTAAATTATTACAGGTGTTCCGGAGATATTATCTAAAGGTACCGGTCCCCAGAATCTTGAATCATCGGATTCGTCTCTGTTGTCACCCATTGCGAACACATAGCCTTCGGGAACGACTATCGGACCAAAATTATCTCTTACATAAGGATATTTACTTAACTTTCGTTTTTCCCATAAATTCTGAAAAAGTTCTTTTTCTATGTTCAGAGGAGGATATTCGGTTTGGTCTCTATGGTTAATATAATCTGCAAGTGTCTCTTCACCGTTTACGAAGAGAACTTTATGTTCGACGTAGACCGTGTCGCCTTCTACGGCAATACATCTTTTTACAAAATTTATATCTTTGAATAAACCTTTACCACCAAGGGGATAACGAAATACTATTATATCGCCTTTTTGAGGTTTGTTTACCCTTAATAAATATTTGTCCGTGAAGGGTAATTTTAGCCCGTATTTAAGTCTGTTTACTATCAAAAAATCGCCGATAAGTATTGTGTCTTTCATTGAACCTGTTGGCACATGAAATGTCTGGACTATAAAACCACGCAGGAAAAGTATTATACCTATTGCTATTCCCCAGGATTTAATTTCTTTTAGTATTTTTTGTTTATCCATCATTTTAACCACTTCCCGTGACATTTTTTAAACTTCTTTCCGCTTCCACACGGACATAATTCGTTTCTTCCGATGTCTTTTATTCTTTTTCCTTCTTTTTCCAATTTGGAAACCTCCTCTTTAAATCTTTTATCAAGGTTGGAATTTCCTGTTACAGGTATCTCTTCTCTTGGTACCGTGACTCTCTTTCCTGCTGCAGGTTTGGTTTCTTGTTCTACGCCTTTAAACTGTTCTTTTACTTCCTCGCCGTGTACTTCTTGTGGTGCCTGTATGGCTTCCGGCGCAAAACGGTATAACAAACGGACACAATTCTTACTTATATTGTAAAGAAGCTCTTCAAACATATCAAATGATTCTCTCTTATACTCTACCAGCGGGTCTTTTTGAGCGAAACTTCTTAAATTGATACCTTCCCGGAGAGCATCCAATTCATATAAATGATTTCTCCATTCGTCGTCTATTACTTTTAATATTACCATTCTCTCGAATTGTCTCATGTTTTCCTGGCCGACTGTTTCTTCTTTTGATTCGTACTTTAATTTTACAATTTTTCGCAAGTTTTCTTCCAGTTCTGTTCTATCAATTTCTTCGACTTTACTTTTTCCTTTATCGAAATCCACCAGGAAAAGTTCGATTAAATCACTGCGAAGTCCTTGCCAGTCCCATTCTTCAGGATATTTGCCTATTAAATAGGAATCGAAAATCGTATCAAGAGATTGGTCTGTCCATTCCATTACTCTGTCTTTTAAATCTTTTCCGTCTAAAATGTTATTTCTTATACTGTAAATGACTTCTCTTTGTTTGTTCATGACATCGTCATATTCTAAAAGTCTTTTTCGGATATCGAAGTTCATTCTCTCGACGCGTCTCTGAGCATTTTCTATAGCTCTTGAGATTAAAGGATGTTTGACCGAATCGCCATCTTCGATACCCATTCTATTCATGGCGCTCGCTATCCTTTCGGTGGCAAAAACTCTCATTAAATCGTCTTCCAGAGATATATAGAAACGGGATGCGCCGGGGTCTCCCTGGCGGCCGGAGCGTCCTCTGAGCTGATTATCGATTCTTCTGGCTTCGTGTCTTTCCGTGCCGATAACATGCAAACCGCAGGGAACATCTTCTCTGCATTTGTTGGCGTCCGCTTTTTCGCAAACTTCCTGTTCTTCTTCCATAATTATGCAACATTCTTTACACTGGATTATTTCTCTTGCCGGTTTTATGTCCGTTCCTCTACCAGCCATATTGGTTGCTATAGTTGCCTGACCTTTTTCCCCTGCATGAGATATGATTTTTGATTCTTTCTCGTGTTGTTTCGCATTCAAGACTTGATGGGGGACGCCTTCCCGTTGCAGCATTCTTGATATCAATTCGGATACATCGACTGAAACCGTTCCAACGAGAACAGGCAATGCTTTATTGTGTAATTCTTTGATTTTTTTGACTATTGCGTTATATTTTTCTCTTTTGGTCCTGTATATTAAATCATCGTAATCGATTCTTCTGACCGGTTTGTTTGTCGGTATCTGAATTACTTCTAAATTATAGATCTCCATGAGTTCTTGTGCTTCGGTAACTGCGGTTCCTGTCATCCCTGCGAGTTTATTGTACATTTTGAAATAATTCTGAAGGGTAATGGTCGCAAAAGTTTGAGTCTCTCTTTCAACTTCAACGTCTTCTTTCGCTTCTAATGCCTGGTGAAGACCATCTGAATATCTCCTTCCCGGCATCAGACGCCCTGTAAATTCGTCAACTATTATAACTCTACCCTGATTTACTATATATTCGACGTCTTTTTCAAACAGTGTGTAAGCTTTTATCAATTGATTTGCTGCGTGTATTCTTTCAGATTTTTCCGCATAATTTCTTTCAATAGCTTCTTTCTGGACTATTTTTTCTCTATTCGATAGAGAGTTATCTTTCTCGATTTCCTGAAGTGCGATCGAAAGGTCGGGAAGATGGAAGAAATTTTCGGATTCTCTTTTGATAATCAATCCCTGTCCTATTTCGGAAATATTTATAGAGCTCTCTCTCTCGTCTATTGCAAAGTATAGTTTTTCATCTATTTCATGTAATTTTTTGTCCTTCATGAAACGAGATTCTGTTTCCTGCAGAAGATTTTCGACTTCGCCAGCCTGCAGCAATTTTAATAGCTGTCTGTTTTTCGGGTTTCCTCTTTTAGCGATGAGTATTTTTTCGCCTGCTTCTTCTCTTTTGTTATCATCCATCAATTTTTTTGCTTCAGCTACCGTACTGTTTACCAGCAGAGTCTGTTTATGCACTAAATTTTGGATAGCAGGTTTAAGCTCATCGTATTGTCTGGTGACCGAATGCTGAACAGGTCCGGATATTATAAGAGGAGTTCGCGCTTCGTCAACAAGTACGGAGTCTACTTCGTCTACTATAGCAAAGTTATGGCCCCGCTGGACTCTATGTTCAGGGATAACAGCCATATTGTCACGGAGGTAATCAAATCCAAATTCATTGTTGGTTCCGTAAGTTATGTCGCAGTTATATTCTTTTATACGGTCTTCCGGATTCATATCCGTTATTATTACTCCGACTGAAAGCCCAAGACTTTCGTAAATTGGTCCCATCCATTCTTTATCTCTTCTTGCGAGATAGTCGTTTACTGTAACCAGATGAGCCCCTTTCCCTTGAAGGGCATTAAGATATAGGGGCATCGTGGCTGCAAGAGTTTTTCCTTCGCCCGTCTTCATTTCTGCTATGTTCCCCTGATGTAGAACGATAGCTCCTACTATTTGTACATCGTAAGGTACCATTTCCCACTGCCACTCGATATCGGTTACACTCCATGTTTTCCCGAGTAATAGTTCGCATGTCCTTTTTACAAGTGCGAAACTTTCTATCATGATATCGTCAAGTGTTTCACCTTCTTTTAATCTCGTTTTGAATTCTTCGGTAATTTTAGGCAGTTCATTTTCTTCAAGCTTCTTGTATTCTTTAAATTTATTATTTATTTTCCCGATGAGAGGATAAAGTTTATTCAGAACTCTTTCGTTATGAGATGGGATAATCTTTTTTAAGACTCTAAACACAGATCAAATCACCTCTTCCTCTGCCTATTGATATGTAGCTGATTTTTACTCCTGTGTGACTTTCAATAAACTTTATGAAATTTTTTGCTTCCTTCGGTAAATCTCTATAATTTTTGACGGATTTTGTATTATCCCAGCTGGGAAAAGTCTCATAAATAGGTTTAACTTTTTCCAGTTTCCATACTTCTGAAGGAAAGTGTTCCGTTTTCTCTCCGTCTATTTCGTAAGCAATTGCTATTTTTACCTGGGGAAGACCATCTAAAACGTCAATTTTTGTAAGAGCCATTTCAGTGGTTCCTGTTATCCATAAGGAATATTTTAACGCTACGAGGTCCAGCCATCCGCAGTTCCTCGGTCTTCCTGTAGTTGCTCCGAATTCCTTACCAACGTTTCGGATAAGTTCTTCATTTTTTTTCTCCATCCGGGTCGGGAAAGGACCTTTGCCTACTCTGGTTGTGTATGCCTTTGTAACTCCTATGATATTCGGTATTAAATTTGGAGGTATCCCACTCCCGTTCAAAATCCCTCCCGGTGTGGGATTTGATGAGGTTACGTAAGGGTAAGTTCCGAAGTCGATGTCTAAAAGGGCTCCCTGTGCCCCTTCGAATAATATTTTTTTATTTTCTTTTAGCAGCTTTCGTATAAGCTCTACTGTATCGGTTATCATGTTTCCATATTTATTTCTGAAAATTTCTATGGTTTTAAGGTATGAAGATGGGAGCTTGAATTTAGTTAGGTAATCCTCTGAAAAAATGTCTCCCATCCGTATCCCTTTTCTCAGTATTTTATTGGCGTATGCCGGTCCTATCGCTTTTCCTGTAGTACCAATTTCGTCTTTCATTTCTTTTTCTTCTTCGAAATAGGAAGGTAGTATTAAATGACTCCGGTTGCTGATTTTTAGATTATTCTTTATTTTTATTCCTTTATTTTTCAAATCTTCAATTTCGTTCAT
>CAZGBM010000059.1:0-13044 GCA_964523975.1 uncultured bacterium
GAGATTTTTTTGACCAAAAGAGCAGCTTTGATAAACTCTATCATGAATTAAGACCTCTTCTAAATAGCGTCCAGTATGAATTCATAATTATCCCCGGAAATCATGACGAAAGAGCCTTCGGCTCCGATATTTTTCTCGGAGAAAAGGTAAAAATAATAAGGAATCTGACCGAACCTCTGGAATACGAAAAGTTAAGATTCTTCGGCTTCCCTTTCAAAAACATCACAAGCGGCGAAGTAAGGAATAACTTAAGGAAGATAAAAGAGCTCGCACTTGAAGACAAAATAAACATACTGCTCTTTCACGGGGAGCTTCTCGACCATTCATTTATTGGCTCAGACTTTGGTGACGAAGAAATTAGTTATATGGGTGTGCGGCTTTCCTTTTTTGAAGGTCTTAATCTAAAATACGTTCTTGCTGGCCATTTCCATACAAATTTTCAGGTCTATGAATTCGACCGGGATGGTTTTTTTGTGTATCCCGGGTCACCCGTCTCTATATCAAAGAAAGAAACCGGCAGAAGGTCGGTTAATCTTTTTGAAGCGGGCAATACCCCTTCGCAATACCCGATAGATACTCCTTACTACGAGAAAATAAGTTTTTCCTTATATCCGGAAGATAAGGTCGAGCCTCTGACGAGGATTAGAGAAAAAACAAGAGGCATTCCGAAAGAAGCCAGAATTTTGCTTTCGCTTATAGGTTATACGGAAGAAAAAGAAGAAGATTTTCATAAAAAAATTAAAGACCTCGAAGAGAAATCCCCAAATCTCGAAATCGAAAATAGAGTCAGAGGTATAAAACAGTTAACCGAAAATGAACTATTCAAAGCCTTTATCGAAAAACTGGAAAAACTAAAATCTTCGCGGGAGAAAGAAATAAAAAGACTTTTTATTAGAAGTATGCTCGAGAGCGAAAAATGAGGATAGAAGAATTTCTTATCACCCACTATGGCCCGCTTCCCGACAGGGGAAAAATTAGCCTCGGCGATTTCAACCTGTTCTATGGTGTCAACGAAACCGGGAAAACATTGACCTTAGAAGCGCTGATAAAACTTCTTTTAGGAAAAAAAATAAAGGATTTTGAGCACATCAACAGGGTCGACGAGGAAGTCGATGGGTATGTTATCGTAGAAACAAAAGGCGAACACAAGAAACTTGGCCGGAAAGTCCATCTCGACGATATTGTTTCTCTGACTTCCACCGAGTGCCGGAATATTTTTATAATAAGAAACAGCGATCTCTCTATTACGCCCGAAGCTTCATTTTACGCCGAAATTACAAACCGTCTGACCGGTCTCGAAACCTATCGAATAAATCTTCTGAGAGAAAAAATCCTTGAAATTTCGGCATTGACTCCCGGAGGTGATTTTTCCAATAGAAAAGAAGACGGGCATCTGAAAACAAGAATGGAAGAGGCAGTAAGGCTTTTAGAAGACATAGAATCTCTTAAAGGCGAAATCGAAGCAGAAAAGATAGAGGAGCTTGAGAAAGAATGGATTTACCTCTGGGACGAGATAAAAACAAAAGAAATTCTTAGAGGTAAATTAGAAGAAGCAAGAAAGCGTCTCGCCTATGAAAGCGCAGCTTCCGCACTTGGCAAAATAGACAACGGAAGAAAAACACTCGAAGAACTGTCGGCGTTTGCCGAGGAGGATTTTATCGGATGGAGAGACTCGGAAAGGGAAACAAATAGATTGGAAAAAGAACTACTTGAAACGAACGAATTATTGAAGCAGGACGAAGCTAAAGTAAAAATCATAGAAGATGATTTGAAAGAAAGGGAAAGTAAATTTAAAATTGAAAGAAACAAAAAAGAAAAGATAGACGGTTTGAAGTCGGTACTGGCAAACCTTAAAAACAGACAGATAGAGACTCCATCGGTAAGTTCTCCTGTGTTGTCGGAGAGGCGGTATTTTTTTGTGATTTCGGTTGTACTTGCGCTTTCGGTTTTGGGTCTTTTACTTAAACAAACGCTTGTGTTTACTATCCTTGTTTCGGTTTTCGGGTTTATGTTTTTTGCTTTGATTGGCTTACAATGGAAGACAAAAAGAAGCAGGGATACATTCGGGAAAAACCTGGCAGAATTAAGAATCGGCATGGCCGAATCTGGAATTAAAGGAGAAACAATAGAAGATTTTTTGAGTGAGGTTGAGGCTTTTTCTTTGAAATTCGGGGAGAAGGAAAGAAACATAAACACAAAAAAAGTGGAGAGCGGAACCTTAAGTAACAAAATCAAGGAGATGCGGGGAGAGAAAATTTCCTCGATTAAGCGTGACATCAAAAAAAACACGGAAATTATTCGGAAGATAAAAGTCGCGACTTCCGTCGACAGTTTGAAAGAGTTTAGCGAAAATTTGAAAAGAAAAGAAAAACTAGAAATAGAAATAGAAAAACAGGAAAGCGTCTTGAAAGAAGTTCTCGGAGAAGCAAATTGGGAAGAAAGAATAAAAGAGCTGGAGAATTTCAAAGATAAGTCTAAAGATGTCGAGTTTGATGAGAAAGAATATGATAGTTTAGGTAAAGAAATCTCTTCTGCGAGGGAAAAACTCGGCGAGCTTGAAGGTAAGTTGAATATTTTGGGTGAAAAATTCAAGGAAGCGGAAAAGAAAACGAATCATATTCTGCTTGAAAAAGACCTCCGCTGCGATGGGTCGGGGGACCTTGAAAACATAGAAAAGAAAATCCGTGGTTTTATCGAAGAAAAAGAAAACCTAAAAGAAGATGCCACTATTTCTATCGGAATTCTTGAAGAGATAGCAAATGAAGAAAAGACAAAAATAGCGGAGCAATTCGGTCAAGAAAGCCCTGTTTCAAAGATTTTCGCCAATATGACGAAAGGACTCTATACGGGCGTGGAGTTCAATGAAGAAACCGAAGAGATAGAAGTAACCCTTAAAAACGAAGTAAAACTTTCTCCCTGGCAACTTTCGGGCGGCACCTATGACCAGCTGTATTTTTCGATAAGGCTTGCTTTAGGCGAAAAACTGCTCGCGGAGGAAAAGGGTTTTTTTATTCTTGATGACCCTTTCGTTAAGGCGAGCCATGACCGTCTTCTGATTTTGATGAAGATGCTGAAAGATATTTCTAAATCTGGCTGGCAGATTATTTACTTTTCCGCAAAAGAAGAAGTGCGGGATATGCTCGGCAAAGATAAGGAAGTAAAACTTGTCGAACTGGAGAGTATTTTATAGGCTAGCGAGATAGCTGCTGTGTACATGGTCGAAAAGTTCATTTGTTTCTATTGGTACTGTCTAAACATAAATTAAATATCAAAAATTAAAAATCAAAATGACAGATTAAAATGTAAAAACCGAAAAGAATAGCACGCAGATAAACGCAGATTTTCAAAAATTTGAATTACCCAACCCCACCCCAGATTAATTGGCCACAGATGTACACAGATTACCCAACTACCCATCCCAAATCTCATTTTTTTTAAAACAATAAAACACTTTTTTATATCTGCCTGCCCTGTAGAGAGGAACGACCGTACAAGGGTGTTCATCCATGTTAATCCGTGGCTAATTTTTTTTTGAATTTTGATTTGTAATTTTGCATTTTGATATTTGATTTTTGAATTCAGCGGCTTTGCCGCGCGGTGTCTTTTGGCAGAAAATAAGGAACAAAGGGATATTTTTAACAGTCTTGACAGTAAAAAGGTTTATTGTATATTTTAACCTATAGAGTGCGCCTGTAGCTCAAATGGATAGAGCAGCGGACTACGGATCCGCAGGTTGGAGGTTCGAATCCTCTCAGGCGTGTATATTGCCGAAAGAATTTATGCAAAAAAAAGACGACGAGAAATGGATGAGGGAAGCTCTCAAGGCAGCCGAAAATTCTTTCAGGAACGAAGAGGTTCCTGTTGGCGCAGTCGTCGTAAAAGACGGCGCCATTATAGGCAGGGGTTGGAACAGAAAAGAAACCTTAAGTGATCCGACCGCACATGCAGAGATTATAGCGATTACTGCGGCAGCCAATTCGATCGGAGACTGGAGACTGGAAGGATGTGTTCTTTACTGTACCCTTGAACCGTGTTTGATGTGTGCGGGCGCTGTAATTCAGTCAAGAATAAGCAGAGTGGTGTATGGGGCAAGAGATGAGAAATTCGGAAGCTTAGGCTCCGTAATTGACATAAGAGATAAAGGATGGAACTGGAAATTTGAGGTCACATCCGGTGTCCTAAGCGAAGAATCGGCAAATTTGTTGAAAAGATTTTTTAAAGAGAGGAGGGATGGCTGAGTGGTTGAAAGCGCACGATTCGAAATCGTGTTTCCGCGAAAGTGGAACGGGGGTTCAAATCCCTCTCCCTCCGTGGTTTATAAATAAGTGGTTTATAAATAAAAGGAGAGAATATTGATTTTTTTGATTTTATCGATAACTATTCACGACCCTTTAAACGACAAAATTCTGATGGATTCCTTGAACGGGGTTGTTGCTCCTCGTTTTATCGAGAAGCAGATGGAAGTTTACAAAATTCATCCCGACCATCTCAGGTACTTTGGTCCAAATCGTAAGTCCCGCTTGCTAAAACCTGAAAAACGAAGTGTTTTACAATCTTTTAGAAAAACAAGAGCCAACGGTGTGGATACAATCAGGATTGCGGCTATAAGAGTCGAATTCATGGAAGACACGACATCACTTACTACGGGTAACGGCAGGTTTAATCTTACGGGTACCGGACATGTTTGCGATACGACTTACGATACCACATTTGCCGCGACCGACACTCTGGTTGATACTTTGATTACCAGAAATCTTGGTTATGATCCTCCTCATAATCTTACCTATTTCAACAGATTGATGCAATCTATGCATAATTATTACTGGAAAGCTTCATATAATCAACTCTGGCTCGAATGGGAGGTCTTGCCGCCCGGCACTGATTCGGGATACCAGATACCTCATGAGATGAAATATTACGGAAACCCGCAAAATTTCGTTCTTGGGTTTTTTAAATTGATGCGGGATGCCGTGGAGGTGGCTGATTATGATGCGGATTTTTCTAACTTTGATGAGATTATAATCTTTCATGCAGGGTCTCCTTGGCAATCCGATATATTAGGTGATTCCCCCTATGATATAGTTTGCGCAGAGGGCTCCGATATGAATGAATTATTCGGGTCATATCTTGTGGCTGATGGGGATACTATCGATACGGGTATTCTCATGCCTGAGACGAGTTTTCAGGATGGTTATGCTTCTTATCTTCAAGGGACATTATGCCATGAATTTGGTCATTCTTTGGGGCTCTGGGACCTCTATGATGTATCCGGTGAGACTATGGGTATGGGTGGCTGGGCTCTTATGGGTACCGGCAACTGGAATTCCGCGGGCCTTGTTCCACCCAGGTTATGCGCATACAATAGAATCGAGCTTGGTTTCGACAAGTCTATCGTTATAGATAGAGCTTCCACTTCTTTGCCCATTAAATGGGCAGGCAATATGGATTCAACGACTCCGAGAATTTATAAGATTCCAATTAATAGTGATGAATATTTCCTGATCGAAAACAAGTTTACTTATTTAAACCCCGATACCTTTCATTATGTTCTTCCCTGCACGACAAACCTGGATTCAAACGGGTATAGAGTCTGGAAGGACAATGTTCTTATCAGTGTAGACGATTATGAATCTTCTCTTCCTCCGGATTATAACTCGGGAGGTCTTGCAATCTGGCATATTGACGAGGAGAAGATAGCCAGGACAGAAACTCTCAATATGATAAACGTCGGATACCCCAAGGGGATTGACCTTGAAGAGGCTGACGGAATCCAGGATTTCGAAAAAAACATATACAGGGTTCAAAATATATATGCGGCATTCTACGGGTCAATATTGGACGTTTTCAGCAGCGAAGGATTTAACACCGGGTTTTCGGCTACGACAGACCCGAGCACTCACGATAATTTCGGCAACTGGACCGGTATAACGATTTCGAATATTTCGCATCCCGATACGATTATGTATTTTGATGTCTCATTTAATAGAGTTATTGCGGGCTTTCCCAGGAAGTTCGGCGGAAAGATGGACGTGATTTCACCGCAGAATGGCGATAGTTCCATTTATACAGGTGATATGTGGGGAGCAATTTACAGAGTGAACCCGGATGATACCGTGTTTAAGATGATTGCATCAGAAGACTCCGTATATAAGGATTCCACCTATACGTCTCCGCTTATAACGGATGTTACAGGCGACGGGGATCCGGAACTTTTCGATATGACCATAAACGGAAAAATATTCCTCTACGATATCTCCTCCGATTCTCTTTTAGACTCTCTTTCGGTAACGGGGAATGTTTATGGTAACGCTTCAGCAGCGGACATTCTACCGGGTGGCGGCAAAGAGGTACTCTTTGGGACTTCTGCTTCCGAACTGCACTTACTCAGGTGGGACGGCAATAGGCTGACTGAAGCCGATGGGTTCCCTTTATATGTTGGGGATTGGCTGGTTGCGACACCGCTCGTTATCGGTAATTCGATATACGCTTTTCCTGCAGACGGAACCCTTTTGAAAGTATCTGCAGGAGGTGAAATCATCTGGAGGCAAGGAGAGGAAAACGTATCGTACAGTTTATCTTCACCGGTAGCTGGCGATATAGACAGAGACGGAATTAAAGAGATAATTTGTTCGGCAGGCTCAAAGACCGTTTTTTCCGTAGATACCGCCGGAGTGGTCGAATGGAAAAAAGATCTTCCCGCTAAGACTTATTTTTCGACGCCTGCGCTCGGAGATATAAGTGGCGATGGTTATCTCGATATCGTCCTTGCCGACAGTGCGAATATATTCGCCTTGAACAGAAACGGTTTTCTGCTCGATAATTTTCCGGTAAAGATGCACCTTTCCACCCAGACTCAATCTTCGATTGTCCTTGCTGATGTGAGCGGCGACTCGCTGCCCGACATAGTATTCGGTTCTCCCGACGGAGGCGTTCTTGCTTATAACGGCAATGGTGAAAAAGTCGTTGAATTTCCTTTCGGAACAGGCAAAAAAGCTTACTCTACACCTCTTGTTTTCGATATGAACGGCGATGGACGGTCGGAGTTGTTTATCGGTTCCGATGACGGATGGCTGTATGGCTGGGAAACCGACGGTTTTTACCGGGATGATGGCTGGAATAGAATTTACTTTAACAATGACCATCAATCGGTCTTCCCTGATTCTCTTTTGCCCCGGAGTTTTGACGAAGAGGGAGCTCTTACCATCGAAGAATTTTATATCTATCCTTCTCCCGTTCGAGGAGGCGAACAGGCTTTCATCAGGTTCTCTCTGGGTTCTTCGTCCGATAATGTGGTCATTAAAATATACTCACTTTCCGGAAGACTGGTAACCGAGAAAAGATGCGTAGGATATTTTGGCCCGAACGATATCAGGATAGACCAGGAACTTTCAAAAGAAGCCAACGGTATTTATATCGCCACTATTAATGTCGAAGGTAGTATCTTCAATAAATTTAAATTTGGTTTATTGAATAAGTTCTGAAAATAAAAACGAAGGAGGAGTATCGATGCTATTTCTTTATATTCTTTTTTCAATAACACCGGCAAAAGCGGCTTTCTCCTCTTTTGTTGTTCCCGGTTCCGGAGATCTATTGTTGGGAGATAAAAAAAGAGGCTTATGTTTTATGGCGGCGGAAACGGCGATCTGGTTGACTTATTTCGATTCAAGGAAGCAAGAAAGTAAGCTGGATACAAGGTCAAAGAACTTTGCTGCCTTTTATGCCTCCGCGAATCTTAACAACGGAGATAAAGACTATTTTGACGCAATGGAAAACTTCCTGACGAATATAGATTATAATGAAACGGTTAAGGAATATGCCAGAAGATTGTACCCCGATACCGTGGATGCAACTGTTATGCAGGATAGAATAGAGCGCAGGAGAGCGTATATCGAACAAAATTCATATACGGGTTCCGATGCATGGAACTGGCAGGCCATAGAACTTGAAGACGATTATAGGGATATTAGAAAAGCTATGAGAAAAAACGGACAGAAAGCTACCAACCTGATTGGTTTTGCTTTAGCCAATCGAACGATCAGTCTTTTCGTGACTTATTTTTTCGGGAAGAAAGTCTCCGTAAAAGTCAAAGAAAACGAAGTAGAAGTAGGATTTAATTTTTGATGAGATTATACAATACGTTAAACGGGAAAAAAGAAGATTTTAAACCCTTGAAAAAGAAAGAGGTTTCGGTCTACTATTGCGGTATGACACTCCAGGAAGCTCCTCATATCGGTCATATTAGAGCAGCTTTGACTTCGGATATTCTTAATCGCTATTTGACGTATCTGGGATACGATGTCAATTTAATAGTTAATTTTACGGATATAGATGATAAGGTTATCGTTAAGGCGGAAGAGGAAGGGAAAGACTACAGAAAGATAACCGCATACTATGAAAATGAATATAGAAATGTAATACATTCTCTCAACATTCTGGAACCTGATATCTATCCGAGGGCAACCCAGCATATTGAAGAAATAATAAACCTAATACAGAAACTGGAAGAAAAAGGTTATGCTTACGAAAAGGACGGAGATGTCTTTTTTAGTGTTCGCAAGTTCAAAGATTACGGAAAACTCTCGGGTAAAAAATTGGGAGATTTGCGTTCCGGAGCCCGTATTAAAGTAAACGAGAAGAAAAAAGACCCTCTGGATTTTGTTTTATGGAAGAAAGCAAAGTCTTCGGAACCCTCCTGGTTTTCTCCGTGGGGTAAAGGAAGACCCGGCTGGCATATCGAATGCTCCGCCATGGCGACTTATTACCTCGGAGAGACTATCGATATTCACGGAGGCGGAAGCGACCTCGTTTTCCCTCATCATGAAAACGAAATTGCCCAGTCCGAGACCGCCACAGGCAAGCCCTTCGCAAGATTCTGGATGCATAATGAGATGCTTAATATAAAGGGAGAGAAAATGTCTAAATCCCTGTTGAATTTCATCCCCATAAGCGATATTTTAAAAGAGTTCGACCCGAATGCCATTAGATTATATTTGCTGCAGGCCCATTATCGAAATCCAATTGATTATAACGACGACCTTCTTAAGCAGGCTGCCTCGGGATGGGAAAAGATTTTGAATTTTTTGAAAATTTCGGAAGGAAAAGAAGGTAATTTATTTTCTAAATCAATTGAAAGCTTCGAAGAAAAAATGAACGACGACCTCGGTACTCCCGGAGCGATAGCTCTGGCTTTCGATATGGTCAACGAGGGCCTTAAGGCGAGCGAAAAGGATATGGGAGCTTACAGAAAAACATTGTCTTTTGTACTTGAGACTCTTGGGTTTAAATTCGAAAAAGGCAGCCAGGAGCTTGGCCCCGCTGTCGAAGAAATCGTGAAGTTAAGAAACGACCTCAGAGAAGAGGGAAATTATGAAATGGCTGACCGTATCAGGACCGTTCTCGAAAAGGCGGGCGTATTGATACAGGATAACCCTGAAGGCAGTATCTGGAGATTAAAATGAACGGTCGAGAGCTGGCTTTAAAGGCTTTGATGGAATTCGAGAGTAAGGGCAGGACTCTAAAAGATTTAGTTGCGGAAAAAACGGAAAAACCGGACAAAGATGTACAGAAAGCGTATGATTATTTCTATGGAACGGTTAAGATGCTTAAGAGGATTGACTATGTTCTGGCAAAGCATCTAAAGAAAACAAAACTTGAGGAACTCCCCATGCCTATAAGGAACATACTGAGAGAGGGGATTTACGGCCTCCTGTTCAGCGAGGACCCCGATTATGCAGTGGTTAATGAATCGGTGAATCTTGCAAAAAAATTCGGACACAACGGGACTGTTTCTCTTGTTAATGGCGTCCTGCGGAATATTCACCCGGTCGATTTTCCTGATGAGCCGGTAAAATATCTTTCGACATTCTACTCTTTTCCCGAATTTCTGATACTGCTGTTAATGGACGAGTACGGAGAAAAGACGGAAGGAATATTGAAAGAAAGCAATCTGCCGCCTGTTACTACAATTCGAGTTAACGCTTTGAAAAGTACTCCGGATGAAGTCCTTAATGAGTTGGAAGAGGAAGGTTTTAAGACGGAAAAAATAGAAAACAGAGAATACAATCTTTTGACCGAGAACAGCGTTGTTTACAGCAGGAGCTTTGAAAAAGGTCATTTTCAGGTCCAGGGGGTTACGCAGAATATCAACACGGATATTCTTTCCCCCAAAAAGGGTGAGGTAATACTTGATTTATGTTCTTTTCCCGGTACAAAAAGTACGGGGATTGCGGAAATTATGGGAGATAACGGGATTGTCTTATCCGTAGATAAAAAAGATCTCCATCCGGTGGTTCGTAACGCGAAAAGATTGGGTATAACAAGCATTTATCCTGTTAAGGCTGATGTAAGAAACTTCCATGTCAATAAAGCCGACAGGATTCTACTGGATGTTCCCTGTTCCGGCACGGGAGTTATGGGTAAAAGGGGTGAAATCAGATGGAAACAAAGCCCGGAATCTTTAAGCAAGCTTGTTGGTTTACAGAGAGAAATGTTGAGCTCGGCGTCTAAGAACTTGCAAAAGAATGGAACTCTGGTATATTCGACATGTTCTATTCTTGCCGAAGAGAACGAGAAACAGGTTCAATGGTTTCTGGAAAAAAACCCCGATTTTGTTGTCGAACGTGCCGCAGAAAACGATACATTTATCAAGAATGTTCCCGGATGTCCCTTTTATGATGGGGGATTCGGCGCATTAATCAGAAGGAGGTAGTTTATGTACTATCAGCAGAGTTCTGCCAAAGTGTTTTGGATATCTTTTCTTACTTCACTGGTAGTTTCCAGTTTGGTCGGTTTTACTTTTGTGTATTTTGTTCCTCAGTTTTCGTCCGAGAAGGCAAAGATGGTAGAAGTCCCGGATGTTGAGAATTTGGAACTACATAATGCCGAGATGATTATGGACGAGCGAGGATTAAAAATAATTGTAGAGGACGAAAGATTCGACCCGACGACAAAGAAAGACAGGGTTATTTACCAGAAGCCGACTGCCGGAGAAACCGTGGAAAAAGGTTCGACAGTAAGAGTTATCTTGAGTAAAGGTCAAGGAGAAGATATAAAGGAAGAGGGAAAGATAGTTGTCCCTTCGGTTATTGGCTTTGACCTTAACCAGGCAAAAGTTTATATTTCCGAGAGAGGACTCATTGTAGGTGTGGTCGAAAAAGAAGAATCTGAACAGGCCAAGGATATTGTTTTGAGAACTGTTCCGGAGCCCGGAAGGAAAGTAACGGAAAACTTTCCCGTAAAGTTGATTGTTTCGTCAGGAGGCGGAAAGGTTCGCGTCCCCAGCCTCAAGGGAAAAAGCGAATACACAGCCCGTTCCTTACTGGAAGAAAGCGGACTTCAACTGGGCAGGGTAAATTCTAATACGAACGCAGAGTATTCTTTTGATATTATTATTTATCAAAGTCCCGCAGCGGGAGAAATGGTTGAAAAAGGGTCCAAAGTCGATATAACCGTGAATCGTGAGGGAAGGTGATGAAGAAAAACATTATTGTTTATATATCTGCTGTTTTTGGGTCGTTTCTTCTCGGGTTTGGAGCTTTCTATTATATAGTGCCTGTTGCAGTCAGACACAGCAGGACTATAGAGGTACCATATCTCAAGAACATGAGTTTGACAAAAGCGAAAAGCTTCCTTTCGAACCTGGACCTGCAGTACGTTGTTGTAGATAGCGTAAACTCAATTGAAGTTGCAAGGGGTTCTATAGTAAGCAGCGATCCTCCCGCAAAAGAAGAAGTTAGAGTCGGAAGCGTTATAAAGCTTGTTGTCAGCAGAGGCCCCAGGAAAATCAGATTGCCGAATATTGTCGGTCTTTCCCGTAAGGAGGCTTTAGATTCTCTGGATTTTTACGGTATAACAAATAGAGTTTTTATAAATTATCCCGTACAAGAAAAAAGATTGGATAAAACAGTCGTTAAGACGAAACCCGCAGTCGAGGATAGCATTCCTGAAGGCACCATTCTTACCATCTATGTGGGAACGGCAAAAAGGAAGGTTTTTTTGATGCCGAATTTAAATGGCATGAGACTTGATGAAGCGAAAGCAGAGATTTCAAAATATGGGTTAACCCTGGGGGAAATCAAAATAGCTGCAGGGGAACCGAATATAGTTATCCAGCAGTCTCCTTCGCCGGGCGTGGAAGTTACTTTTGGAGATTATGTGAAACTTGTTGTTGGGCGGTGAGGGTAGGATTTAGAAAAAAATATTATAATCTTTTAAAACGGAAGGAGGAAAAAATGTATAGCGTAAAGGAACTGGATATTTTTAGAAGAACGGCATATTGGTTTTTCGATTGGTCTCGTAGTCTGGTTACTGCCAAGAAATTTATTCTTGCGGCAGCAGTGGCATGCGTTACCGGGCTATCGGCTCAGCTCAGGGTAAATCTTCCCTGGACTCCCGTTCCTATTACGTTGCAGACGTTTTTTGTCCTCCTCGCAGGAGTTCTTCTCGGGCGAAATTGGGGTGGAATAAGTCAGATAATATATGTAGGGGCAGGTATTTCCGGAATCCCCTGGTTTACCGGAGGAATCGGAGGTTATGGAGTTATATTTGGCCCAACAGGAGGATATTTAATTGGTTTTATTTTGACTGCTTTCTTTCTCGGATATTTTATAGATACACATGTTAAATCAAGAAGTTTCGTCAATATTTTTTTGTTAATGTTATTCGCAAATTTCTTTTTGATATATATTCCCGGTCTAATCCAGCTGGGTATATATTTTCATCTGATTAAGGGGGCATCCCCGGGATTATATCCGCTTCTTACAATGGGGTTTTTGCCGTTTGTTGCCGGGGATTTGATTAAAGTTGTTCTTGCGTCTTGTGTGGCTTCCGGGATACTGCCGAAAACGAACCCAATAAAAATAGATAAATAGGGAAAAGCTGACAACCTGACGGCAATTAGGGTTTAGAATACAGAGAATAGTGAATAGTTTCGGATTACGGGTTTTGAGTTTCGAGTCAAAAAAATAAAACTTATTCGTGTAATTCGTGTGATTTGTTGTTACTTATTGTAGGTTGGTTCGTTGGATCGTGGGTTCGTTAGGTCGT
>CAZGBM010000060.1:0-12588 GCA_964523975.1 uncultured bacterium
ATATCGATGCGATAATCAAAAGCAGGAAGTTGAGCTCAAGCAGATATACATAATAGATAGACAAAAATGCCTGGAGTCTATTGGCTAACATTATTTTTTCTCAGCAGGTAATTTTCCAACACCAGGTATTCTGCTTTAGTTCTCGAAAATGTATTTAAAGCATCTTCGGGGGAACAAACAAGGGGCTCCCCGTGTAAATTAAAGCTTGTATTAAGTATAACACCAGTGCCGGATAATTTTTTGTATTCCAGGAGCAATCTTGCATATTTTGAATTATAATCGGTTATTATCTGCGGTCTGCAGGAACCGTCAATATTAATTACTCCTTTCATTAATTTTTGCTTATCTTTTTTTACCATATATCCCATTGTCATAAAAGCATTCGGGGTCCCTTTCAAATCTTCTAAAAACTCTTTTGCATCATCAAAAAGCATTGTTGGACAAAAAGGTTGGTACCAAACTCTTTTCTTTTGTACCAGGTTTAGCTCTTCTTTTATCTCTTCGGAGTGAGGCGGGGCAAGTATACTTCTATTTCCAAGAGCTCTTGGCCCATATTCCATCCTTCCCTGGAACCATAATACGATTTTCCCCTCAAAAACAATCCTTGCTATTTCTTTTTCTATGTCTTTTACACATTCGTATTTTAAATTTTTCAAATCGCTTTTCTCTATCAGTGCTTTTATATAATCATTTGAGAATCGGGGCCCAAAGTACACATCCTTAAAATCATATTTGAAAATACCGTTCAACTCATAGTTGGCAAGCATGGCACTGCCCATCGCAAGCCCGCCATCACCCATATGAGGAAACACATAAACATCATCCACTCCGGGCAAGTTCTTCAACATCATATTTACTTTTATATTTGAGCAGGTCCCTCCTGACAGACAAATTCTGCTTAAACCTGTTTCTTTAACAGCATTTCTCACTAACTCTGTAATTTTTATTTCCAGAGTTCGTTGTGCCATATATGCGAACTGCTCGGACGGATACTTCCAAAGTATTCTTTTCAATTCTTTATATGTTCTTAAACTATCATATTTTGCCTTTACGTTTAATCCTTCAACCCTAAAAAAATCCAGGAGAGGATTTTGTTCGTCTTCTATTTTTAAAGCATAATTAGCAAGTGCCATTACTTTTCCTTCATCCTCTAATTCCCTCATATTCATAAGATTGGTTACATGTTCGAAAAATATTCCAAAGGAATCTCTACCGGAAATCGTTATTATTCTCTCTAATTTTCCATTCTCAAATTTGCTTATTGTCCCCGATAAAGTATCTCCTATTCCGTCGATTGTAACAACCAAAGACTTATCGAAACCACTTGTAAAAGCAGTACTGACCGCGTGGCATAAGTGATGGTCGTAAATAAATAATTTAAAATTTTTGAAACCCAATCTTTTCAATTTTTTATTTATTATCAATCTGCTTATGCTTCTTGATAATGGGTCCAGTTGCATCTCGGTTATTTTGTATTTGAAGCTCTTCTTGAAAGAATCGAAAATCGAATACTCTTTTTTTCTTCTACGTAACAAATAGTAACTTTCTTTTAAAAATGGGAATATTCTCCACAAAGTTTTGGCAAATTCCGTGGTTGAGAGCGCTATAATTTCAATATCTTCCTTTTTAAGACCTAAATAATTTAAAGAATATTCTATTGATTTTTCCGGGAACGATATATCCAATTTCTTTCTTGAAAGTCTTTCTTCGTTTATGGCAAAAAGAATTTCGTTATCTTTTAATAATGATATACCCGAATCGTGACCATCCCATATTCCTAAAATAAGCATTGTTCACTCCTCTTTTTTATCAATTAAATAAAATAATAATCGTTTTCAATTGAATGTCAAGGATTTCACTACCCGACATCAGAGTACTATTGAGACTGACATATATATTACAAAGTTAATGTATTGAGATCACGTTTGACGTTTTTTCAATCAACTTTTTGTTTTTTTCGAAAAAAATACCTTCTTCTCTTCTGTTTTTCATGGAAAACAAATATCGGAAATCTACGGAAAAGCTCAAAACAGGCTTGCATATTTCGTTTATTTTATTAAAATTTCTAAATAGAAATGATTAAAGATGAAATAGAGCTGAATTTAAAGCAAAAATCTAAAAATTCAGAAGAAAAGGGAAGAAATTCGCTTTCAAAAGACGGAAAAGCGTTTTATTTGCTTTTCGATAACTGCCCTTATCCTATCTTTCTCCTCAACAAAAAAGGAGTCATTGAAGATTTAAATATGGCTGCAGTTAAGTTATCAGGGCATAACAGGGACAAAGCCAAAGGTAAAGCTTTTATCGGCCTTTTGACGAAAGATTCAAGAAAGTCAGTCTCCGATAAATACAATATGTTATTAAAAGAAGGTCATATAAACGAGGAATTAAAACTCGTCTTCAAGAATGAAAATAACGTTAATGTCACCTGTTCCGCTTTACCTGCCGGGGACGACAGCGATGGCGACCGGAAAATTGTATTATTTGCGCATGATACAATGGAACTAAAAGAAGCCCAGAAGGCGTTTGATTTTAAAAGCAACCTGCTTAGTTCCCTGCTCGACAATATACCCGACCATATTTACTTCAAGGACAGAAAAAGCCGTTTTATCCAGGCGAGCAAATCGGTTGCCGAACAGTTTGGAGTTAAAAGCGTGGTTGACCTGATTGGCAAAACGGATTTCGATTACTTTACCAGAGAGCATGCAGAATTAGCTTACCGGGACGAACAGGAAATAATGAAAACAGGTAAGCCAATCGAAGGAAAACTCGAGAAAGAAACTCACCCTGACGGTAGAATAACATGGGTTTCGACGACCAAGATGCCGCGCTATGACGAAAAAGGGAATATAATAGGGATTTTAGGTACCTCAAGGGATGTAACGGAGAAGATAAAATTAGAAGAGAAACTGAAAGAGCGTCTCGACAAACTCGGAGAAGAAGTTGTTTTCAAAAGCAACCTGCTTACCTCTCTACTCGATAATATACCTGATTTAATTTACTTTAAAGATAGAAAATCCCGTTTCGTAGAGTTAAGTAAATCCAAAGCGAATCAGGCTGGTCTACCAAAAGAAGAAGTAATAGGCAAAACAGACTTCGATTATTTTACAAAGGAACATGCAGAACAAGCTTATGGAGATGAACAGAAAATAATCAAAACGGGTAAACCAATCGCAGGTAAAGTCGAAAAAGAAACCCATCCCGACGGTAGAACAACCTGGGTCTCAACAACAAAAATACCGAGGTATGATGAAAAAGGAAATATAATTGGGACTTTAGGTATTTCAAGAGATGTCACGGAAAAGATAAAATTAGAAGAGAAACTAAAAGAACGCCTTGACCGACTCGGAGAAGAAGTTGTTCTCAAAAGCAACTTGCTTACTTCCCTGCTCGATAACATACCTGACCCGATTTACTTCAAAGACAGAAATTCCAGATTTATAATAGTCAACAAAGCTAAAGCTATGAAAGCCGGTAAAGACGAAAAGTTCTTCATCGGTAAAACGGATTTCGACTTCTTTCCTAAAGACCAAGCAAAAGAGATGCTGAAAGACGAAAAACAAATACTCGAAAAGGGTAAAAAGATAATCGAAAAAGAACAAAAAGTAACAAGAACTGGTGGCAAAGAAGAATGGACTTTGGCAACCAAGGTTCCCCGCTATGACGAAAAAGGAAATATAATCGGGACTTTAGGTATTTCAAGAGATATTACGGAAAAGAAAACATTGGAGGAAAAGCTCAAAGAAAGAGTTGCCGAACTCGGAGAAGAAGTCATTTTCAAAAGCAATCTGCTTACCGCCCTACTCAATAATACACCTGACCATATTTACTTTAAAGATAAAAAAAGTCGTTTTACTGCTGTTAGCAAATCCCTGGCTGAATGGCTCGGTACCGGAAGTCCAGAAGATATGATAGGTAAAACGGATTTCGATTATTTTACTAAAGAACATGCGGAGCCGGCTTATAAAGATGAACAGAATGTAATGAAAACGGGTAAGCCTATCGAAGGAAAAGCCGAAAAAGAAACCTATCCTGACGGAAGAACAAACTGGGTATCAACCACCAAAATCCCGAGGTACGATGAAAAAGGAAATGCGATAGGCACTCTCGGAATCTCCAGAGACATAACCGATAGATTACTGGCTGAGAAGAAACTTGAGGAAACCGCAAACAAATTACAAACAATCGTCAACGCCGTCAGCGAAGGCCTTGCAATCGTAGGCGAAGATTACGTTATCCGTGAAGCGAACAACTTTCTATGTAAGCTATTCGGTTTAGAGAGAGAAGAAATTATAAACAAGAAATGCCACGAGATATTTCCTCCATGGGAAGAATCCTGCCAGGATTGCCCTCTTAAAAAAATGTTCGACAAGAGCGAGATTTCGCCTGTCAGCGAAAAGACAAAGGTTTCGAAGAACGGGTCGATAAGATATTTCAGCATTCAATGCTATCCGATTCCGAATTATGACGACAAAGAACTTAAGAGCGTCATTTCGATAAGCGATATAACCGAAAGAAAAAACATGGAGAAGAAAAACGTACAAAACTATAGAAGAAAAATGAAAAAGCTGTCTCACAAGCTGACACTCGCTGAAGAACACGAGAGAAAAAGGATTGCGACCGACCTTCACGCAGATATAGGACAAACTCTCGCCTTTCTAAAACTTAAAATAGGCGAATTGAGAGGAAGAAATCCTTCTCCGAACGTAGATAGTTCTCTGAAGGAAGTTTATGACCTTGTCCAGAATGCCATAACCTCAGCACGTTCACTGATATCACAGATAAGCCCCACCATTCTCTACGAACTCGGTTTCGTTCCTGCTGTCGACTGGCTTGCAGAACACATTCTCAAAGAAAACGGCATCAAATATGACTTCAGCGACGACGGTAAAGATAAGCCCCTGACCGACGACATCCGCATTCTGCTGTTCCAGGCTGTGAGAGAACTGCTGGTCAACATAAGAAAACACGCAAGGGCAAGAAAAGTTAAGATATTCATAGAAAAAAATAAGGATAATATCCAGATAGAGGTCAAAGACGACGGAATTGGTTTCGATATCTCCGTACTGGACTCATATTGTGAAAAAGACATAGGGTTTGGTCTGTTGAACATCAGAGAGCGTATAGATATCGTGGGCGGATCTTTTGAAATCGAATCGAATAAAAACAAAGGAACTAAAATAACATTGAAGGCACCTATAAATATATAAAGGAGTAATAGATGAGCATAAAGATAATGATTGTTGACGAGCATAAAATTTTAAGAGAAGGATTATCTACTTTAATCGCAAAACAACCGGATATGGAAATAGTAGGAGAAGCAACGGATGGAAGAGAAGCTCTGGATTTAGCAGATAAACTTTCCCCCGACCTTATTTTGATGGACGTTACCATGCCCAATCTCAACGGAATAGAAGCCACCCGCAAAATCAAGTCAAAAAACTCGGATATAGAGATAATAGCGCTTTCTCTGCATTCAGACAGAAGATACGTTCTGGGTATGATAGATGCGGGAGCTTCCGGATATTTGCTTAAGGAATGCGCTTTCGAGGAGCTGGTTCGTGCAATAAATACGGTCATGGACAAAAAGAAGTACTTGAGTCCCGAGATATCGGATATCCTGATTGAAGAATATGTCAAAAAGAACGTGCAGGGCAAACCCACAATTTATGTAAAATTAACACCGAGAGAAAGAGAAACCTTACAGCTAATTTCCGAAGGAAAAAACACAAAAGAGATCGCAAGACATCTATCCATATCGATAAAGACTGTGGAAACTCACAGGAGACACATAAAGAAGAAATTAAAGGTAGAAAGCATAGCCGAACTGACCAAGATAGCCATCAGGGAAGGCTTAACGTCCTTATAATCCCCAATACTTCAAAATCTACATAATCGTTATTACTAGATCACTTTTAAATTATACCAAAAACAAAAATCATCCTTTTACTGAAGTAAAAATAAGAAAAATAAAGCATAAAAAGAACTCACTTGTTTCGTGTTTTAAGTTTCGGGTCTCAAGACTAGAGATTAGTATATTAGTAAATTAGTAAATTAGTAAATCAATGAATTAGTAAATTAGTAACAAAAAAATATATTTTCTACATGTCCTACATGTTAGAAAAATTTGGGGATGCGGTTTGGGTTTTAAAACACAAAATATCCTGTCTGATTTAGTTAGTCTGTTAGTGGGTGAGTGTATTGGTGGGGGTAAAAAAGCGCAATAAAATTTTCGTGTCTTTCGCGTGTTTTGTGGTTAAAATATTGTTTTTCTCTGGTGATAATCTTGTGAAATCTCGCAGGTTTAACTTTATCTTTCCAACTACAGTCCGAATAACCTCGGCAGCGCGAGTGATATTGCCGGTATATAAGTTATCAAAAGTAGTGCAATTATCATAACGGCAAACAGCGGCAAAAGACTTTTAAACACTTCATGTATCTTACCATGACCAACACTAACACCGACAAAAAGAACCGTACCAACAGGCGGCGTACATAGCCCTATGCAAAGATTGGCAATGATTATTATACCGAAATGTACCAGATTCATACCAAGCTTTTCAATTATAGGAAGGAAAATAGGGGTAAATATCAAAATCGCCGGAGTCATATCAAGAAAAGTGCCAACAAAAAGCAGCAAAACATTAATCATAAGGAGAATTGCAATCTTGTTGCTTGAAATGGATATTATAGCATTACTTATTAGTTCCGGAACGTTCTGAGATGCCATGAACCACGACATACCCATCGATGCTCCGATAAGAATCATCACCACTGAAGTCGTAACACCACATTGAAGTAATATGCCGGGCAAATCCTTCCACTTGACCTCTTTGTAAACGAATACCGCCAGAATAAAAGCATAAACAACGGCTATACTTGCTGCTTCCGTTGGAGTAAATATTCCGCTTAAGATTCCGCCCATAACGATAATAATCAATAATAATCCCGGAAGAGCACCAAAAAATCTTTTTATTGTCTCCTTCATAGGTATTATTTTACCGGTTCCATACCCACGTTTTTTTGCTATAACTGCACTTGCGCCCATCAAAAACAATCCGACTAAAATCCCGGGAATAATTCCCGCTAAAAACAGTGCGGCAACAGATACCGTACCTGTGACGAGTGCGTATACAATCATAACATTGCTGGGAGGTATAAGTAACCCCGTTGTTGCGGCACATGAGGTTAAAGCGATATTAAAGTTTTTATCGTAACCCTTCTTGTTCATTTCCGGAATCATGACTCCTCCAATCGAAGTTACAGCTGCAACCGAAGAACCGGATACTGCACCAACAAGCATACAGCCTAAAGTATTAACAAATGCAAGCCCACCGGTAAATTTGCCTACCAATGCTTCGGCAAAATCTATCAATCTGGTCGCTATTCCACCTCTTCCCAACAACAATCCCATAAGTATAAAGAAAGGAATTGCAAGGAGAGCAAAACTATTTATACCTGTTGCAAGACGAGGAGCAACTATATTAATAGCTGAAACACCTCCGACAGCAGAAATAGCCCATAAAGTGGCAAGACCTATGCAGACTGCAATGGGAACATCCATTGCAAGTAGTATCAAAAACGTCAAAACCATAACAATAACCGGTATATTCATTTCTCTCTCTTACGTGCTAAAAACGATATATCCTTAAAAATAAACTCGATAGAGTAACTAATTATAAAGATAGCACTTATCGGAAGACAGAGATAAAGATAACCCACAGGTATACCCATTGTAGGTGAAGCTTGATGATTAACGAAAGCATTCCGTACGAAATTCATACCTCCGATAAGCATTACCTTAAAGGCAAAAAAACCGACCAGAATAGCTATTAATATCTCTAAAATTCTTCTGTTCCGCGCGTTTAATTTATAAGCGAAATATTCCATACCAATATGAGCTTTTTGCCCGTAAGCGTACGCAGCGCCGACTATACCGCACCACATCAACATATACGTCGAGGATTCCTCTGTCCATACGGCAGGCGTTTTTAGAACAAGACGCGTAAAAACCTGCCACAGGACCGTTATAACCATTATACCTACAAGAGATATAACAAGATACCCCAGTATCTTGTTACGCCAGTCGGATAAAGCTTTCAGCAACTTCTTAAAGGACATCTTGTTTCATCACTCTTATTCTGACTTAATAGCCTTTATTTTTTCAATTAAAGGACCTATAATTTCATCCTTTTCATATTCTTTGTACATTGGAGCTACCGCGGTAACGAAAGGCGCCTGATCCGGAACTGTTACCTTTACTCCAACGGAATCAAGAAATGCAAAATTTTCTTTCACAACCTCTGCCCAGAGTTGTTTCTGGTATTCTACGGATATATCGAAAGTCTTTATCATTATAGCCTTATCTTCCTCACTCAACTTATCCCATACTTTTCTGCCTGCCATCACAACATCCATTGGTGAGGTGTGTTTATCCAGAGAAAAATATTTGCAAACTTCATAATGCCTTGCAGAAACGTAAGAAGGAGGATTATTTTCGGCTCCGTCAACAGTTCCCTGCTGCAGAGCGGTATATAACTCACCCCAGCTAATTGGAGTCGGAGAAGCTCCAAGTGTTTGTAATAAACTAATAGCCATAGGACTCTTTATAACCCTTATCTTCAGATTCTTTAAATCCGAAGGTTTATTAATTGGACCGCCCTTGGTATAAAAACTCCTCTCTCCCGCCTCGTAAAAACCTATTCCCACAAGCCCCCTATCAGAGCCCGCATTCAACAATTCCTTACCAACATCGGAGTTAAGAACTTTCCATTTATGTTCGTTACTGCTGAAAAGATAGGGCATACCAAGCACCATCATTTCGGGTACAAAAGATTCCAGACCTGCCGAAGAAACCTTCGTTAGGTCTAAAGTACCCATTTGGAGCTGTTCGATTAGCTCTTTTTCCCCTCCGAGCTGACCACCGGGGTATATTTTTATCAATATACGTCCGTCTGTAACTTTCTTCAGAGTATCAGCCCAGAATACCATCGCTTTATGTACGGGATGATTGATATCAAGGGCATGACCTAATTTTAAGTTAATCGTGCCTTTCGTTTTTTCACTTCCTCCCTTACCACATCCTGCACTTATAATCAACGACAAAACAACAAAAATTATCCCAAATGTATTTCTCAATTGCTTCATAAAATACCTCCTATTGTTTAAATGAAACCAAACGAGCCTTCCTGTAATACAGTTTTATAATCTGAATTTAATGTATTATACAACATCTTAAAATCTATGATTATACTAATGTTTTAGTAATCTTTGTCAAGAGAAAAATTAGCCACGAAGACACTAAGACACAAAGAACAAAAAATTTTATTTAACCACGAAACACACGAAAAAAAACATTTACCACAGGGGACACAGAGAAAAAGAGAACACACAGAGAACACAGAGAGAATAAGAAAAATTATACTTTGTGTTTTAAAACCCAAACCACATCCCCAAATTTTTCTAACATGTAGGACATGTAGAAGATATATTTTTTTGTTACTAATTTACCAATTCACTGATTTACCGATATACTAATCTCAAAACCCGAAACTATAGTTGATATTTGCTCTTTGCGTTTTAGCGGATTTGCCGTACCGGAATTCGTAAATAAATATTCAATCTTTTCCGGTTAACAAAACTAACCAAAAATTGTAAGGGGAATCTCTCCAGAGAAAGATTCCCCTTACAACAGGATATTTATTTCTTTTATCCGCCCTATTATCCTTTTTTAAAACGCAAATCCTACGGACGCTCTATTGACCATGTCATATAGTTTGAACGCACTATAGGAATAGTCAAACTTTACATTTTTTACATTAATACCAACTCCCGCATTTAAACCTTCCGCAGAAGAATTAAATTTATATCCCGCTCTGAAGAAAATCATATTCTTGAATCCAAATTCTCCTCCCACATTATACTGTTCCTTCCAGTCGCGAGGATGCAGCATTTCCGCTCCAATATTAAACGAATAATCGGGATATTCTCCGAAGAAATCAAGAATATCGGCACCCACGCCAAGAGCAAAAGTTAAGGGCAATTCAAACCCAATTTTTTCATATTCTACCCTGGGAGAGAAATTCCTGACAGACATACCGAAAGCGAAACTTTCGAAACCGGGATAAAAAAGTAAACCGAAGTCGTAAGACATAGTCGAAGTCTTGTTTTCTCCGATTACCTGTATAACAGTATCTCTTGCAAGAGCTCCTGTATCTACTTTTGTTTTTAGATCAAATTCACTCGCTCCCAGATCTTGAGAAGCATATTTGACATGAAGACCTACCGTAAACTTGTCGGTAAATTCTCTGGCGTAAGCTACGCCCGCGCAAAATGCCGATACTTCAAATATTCCTGTATTCTTAAAACCTTTTGGTGCATCTGCATCCACCCGAGTTCCGTAAAAATCCCCATAATCAGGATATATAAGACTGAAGCCGAAATTTCCCCAAACCCCGGCATTTAAGACCGCAGCCAGATAAAGATAATTAATATCGGCGATCCACTGCGTTCCACCAACAGATAAATCAAAACGGTTATCAATTTCCCCTATACCGGAAGGGTTATAGAAGAGAGCTGAAGCATCCTGTCCTAACACAGTAAAAGCTTCTCCCATTCCGCATGCCCGGGCTCCCCCAGCAACATCTAAAAATCCGTAACCTGTCTGGGCAACCTTACTCTGCTGTGCGTAAGCATTAACCGAAAGAACAAATATTAACAGATATATAAAAACAATAAACTTCTTCATCTTTCATCCTCCTTATCTTACTATTACAAACTTGCGGGAAACGCTTTTGCCATCAGGAGTTCTTATATGAGCAATATAAATACCGCTCGCCGGCTGCTGATCGTAATCCGTAAGAAGATAAATATCACGAGCTTCCCATACTTCCGTTCCGCTTAAGTTAGTATGCTCGATGGTTTTCACCACATTTCCCGATTCTGTAAATATAGTAATTGTGCATTCGGGAGGTAACTCGACAAAGGTTAGTTTTAGTCCCTCTCCTTCACTGTACCTCGAACGTGCCGAAGCATTAACATTCAAAGGATTTGGGACGACTCTGACGGAATCGAGAGCGGCACCCGGATAAGATTGTAAATTTGCCGCTTTTCTGGTCATTGTCAAAAACATTCCGCTTTCAATTCCTGCGGGGCTAACGGCTGTAATCGCGTAATAATAATAAAAAGCCGGGACAACAACCGTATCATCATATAGTCCTGCATTCCCAAGAACGGAGTCGAGCACTTGCCAATCACCTATAATTATCGCTCCTTGCTTCTCATATACATATCCGCCTAAAGCTCTGTAGATTTTAAACTTTGCAACATCCGTAGGATACGAAGGTTCATAAGCAGCGTCATAACTCCATGTCAGCCTTATCCTATCGGGCCCGGAAGTAACCTCAAAAATGGAAGGAGGTGGAGGAGACTTGGGTATATTATAGTTCATATTAAAGTTTCGCTGTGCATTCATTCCGTTGTTGAAAAGAGAATCCTTGCCTCTCGCCACTATCAGGTCCTTCGCTATATCGTTAACTGTAGGCGGAGGTGATAACCTTGGATTCGTATAATATACATCGAATATAGGGTCTCTTTTCCTCAACTCTTCTACCATTTGAGCCGAATCCATACCTGGTAGCCAGGAAGCCGCATCCTTAGTATCATTCCACGCTTCCCCGAGAAGGTATGAATTCTTCCTGTTTATGGCTCCACCTACATAGGCATAGACAAATCTCAGAGTATCCCCGAATTCCATCTGGTAAGGTCCAATAGAAAGATGCCCCTGCTGGTCAAACCTCATCCACGTGATTTCTGAGGCAAAGCAATATCCCCTGTCCGGGTCTAGCTCTCCCCATCTATCTATAGGTTGTTCGTAATAAGTCTTTGCGCCGCTGGCGGTAGTATCGTAAACATCATAAAGACTATCCATATAATAAGTCTCTTGAAAATTAGGAATTGTTGGGTCAATAGCAAATACTCCCTTCACCATAATTTCATAAGCATTACGGAAGTCCGCGCTGTCCATTCGCGGAAAATCACTCAATACTCCATCGTGCAATAATATCCAGCTGGGCTCCGCCAGCATACTTGTATGCATACATGGCTGAGCAGGGTCATTACTCGCGGCAACACTCGCAGAGGGATCAAAGGGACTATAATTATCCTGCGGAACATCAATACTTTTAGGGGCAAACAAAACCGCCGTGCCCGCAAAACGGGCTCCGGTCATAATATTCCACGTACCAACATCAGCTTTAATACCATAACTATCTCTCGTTAAACCCCCTGCTCTAAGAGGAGTAACAAAATCAATCCGAAGAGAATCATCATCCTGAGGATAGGAAAGCCTATTGTCCGGGTTTTCTTTTTTTGTTGTTCCTGCAAAGGTAGGCAGTACTTTATTGGACCCGGTACCGTTTATCATAGCCTCGGTAATCCTGGTAATATAAACATCCTCTAATGTTTGTCCCGGAAGTTCGATTTCATCATCCATATCAACATTCCCCGTATTTACAAATGTCAAATCCCATATAACATAATCATCATGTCCGGGCTGACTCCAGGCTAACACTCTCTGCTTAACATCCAGAC
>CAZGBM010000061.1:0-12378 GCA_964523975.1 uncultured bacterium
CTCAACAATTAGCCACGGATACACACGGATTTTTTTGTTGTTTTTATTGACTGATGACTAGAGACAGATGACTAATGACTATATTTTCTATATTTCTTCTCTTTACAACAATTATTTTAAAAATGATTCTTCTTTTTTTGGTGGGGCGGTCGGGGCTTTCTCCGATATTTTTTCCAATTTTTCGTCAGTTAGTAAAGAATGGCTGTCCGTCGCGAACCACGTTCGTCAGTGGGCGGTGATGTTCAGCCATTCTTTACGATTTTTCACGCCATCAATTACCAACTGCGTTCCACCGACCACTCCCCCCCCATGCTCATCCGCTTCAGCCCGATGGCGGTAGGCTTGATATTTATTCATAAGTATATTATAATATAATAAAGAGGGTTTATAAGATTTATTCGAAAAGAGCGAAAAAGGTTGTTTTGTAACCTTCAATTTCATAATTAAATAATAAGGAATTAGGATTCATGGAAAATAACTCTAGGGTAAAAAATTTAACATTGATTGCTTCTTGTTTTTTAGCTTTTTTGTTTTTTTCTCATAAATTGCTATCACAGGAGGCAAATCCCCTGCCTTTTGCGGCAAACTGGGAGGATGGACATAATAATAGCCTAAAGGGTTTTAATCCAGAGTGGCAGGTGGATATGATCGAAAAAGGACATCATATATTATTGCAATTTACCTATAGCTTTAATTATGCTGATTGGTTTGTTGATGCTTACCTGGATGATTATTTTGAAGAACCGATTAAAAAAGCAGCCAGGTATGGTATTCCACTAGTGATCAAAACCTCTCAACCTGAAGGGATGCTCTATAGTAATGATGGTCCGTGGAGAAACCTTCCTGCGGATTCGAACCCCAATCTTGTAGATACTAATGGAGTTGCTCATGGAGTAGTCTCTCCCTGTGGAACCATCGAACCCTGGAACACAGTAGGCGAGTGCTGGGTCAATACTTCTCTCTTGGCTGGCTTAGGGTTCACCCCTCGAACCTGGTGGGACGATCCTCTACTGTCTCGTTTTGAAAATTGGTATCCTGATCCTCCTTTTGTAATCTGGCTTTCCAATAACGAAGCAAGTGATATGGACTGTGAGGATATAGATGCAGATATCAGATTTCGGGATGCGTACAGCGGCGATCCGGATTACGACAGCTGGCAGTTCAGGAATGAGATAATCGGAGGAAACACAGACCTTACAAATCCGGGAGCCGGCGGATACGAAACCGGCCATGGATATATTCCAAGATACAATGCTATGTTTGATGGGATGAGAAATCAATTAGATGAATGGGCGGATAAAATTAAATTTGTTGGTTATGGGGGCAATCTTGAATGCTTTGCCAGATGGACTGGCTGGGTTGAATATATACCTGCTCCTATTCCCGGAAGGTTTTCCACAATACCTCATATATGGGATGGCGTTTCTCCTTCTTATTATGTTAATGAATGGCAGAGAAATTGGGATTTCACAGGGTACGCACCACAATTAGAATTAATGAATCTCCCGTTCCAAAAAGATTATTGCAAGGGAGTCAACTCTGACTTCTGGTGGGAAATATCTACCTGGTTCGATCCCGAATTTGTAGATAGTTTCAGGAATGCGGGTCAGGTGGTTAATTCCGAGAGATATGAAGGTTATATAAAGTGGAGTATGTGGTTGACAAGACCGAGGGCTGTGCGGGATTTCAAGTATTCAACTGATACCCTGGAAGAGTCCTGGGAGTGGTATGAACCTGTAGTAGACGCAGTCGATGAAGTGCATTTGAACCCTATTCTGGAACGATTCTGGAGGTACAGCGAACCGGTTCTTTTAACAGATATTCCGCATCCCTGGAGAGATAGGGATGAGTTCTGGCCTGAATTATTCTATAATGGTAACGAGAGAATGAGATGGTACCAGTTGTCCAATGATATAACTTACACACCTATTTCCAGTGATGACTGGAGTTCAATGCATGATAGAATTTATGCGGTCTGGATAATGGCCAACGTTATGGGAATATCTCCCAACAGAGAGTGGTTAATATACGCACACGCAACATTGGATTCAGAAGTAGAAGTTTCGGCCCAATTACCCGGATACGGAAATATTAACCTCACAGTAAAACGCGGGGGAACTTACTACCTGGTGAGAGAATCGGGCTCCAACGAATACATAGAAACAGAACCCGGTGTAAGGGCAGCAGAACTCGATGATATCATAATGTTAAAGGGAGACCCACATAGATTCAACGGGGTTTATTCCACTGCATATAAATGTAATATTACAAATTACTTCTGGGATTTTGATGATGGGACGACCTCAGATAGTATCGCTATCAATCACTCTTTCTCACAATACGGAACCTATGAAGTAAAACTCACAGTAACCTCCGACAGCGGAACAGTTGATTCAGATACTATCACGGTTACTGTTGGTGGTGGAGGAATAACTCCCGGTACATTTTCTTTTTCTGTTAACTCTCCGGCAAGAGAAAACGCTTTATTTAAAATCTATCTTCCCGAAAAGGCTAAGATTTCTCTGCATATATACGACGTATCAGGTCGTCTTGTATCCAGTCCTCTTAACGGAGAATATTCTGGGGGTGTGTATGAAGAAAAATTTGCTCCTGCCATAAAGGGTGTATATTTTTATAAATTTGAATCCTCTTATGAAAAAGCTAAAGGTAAAATTATTATATTTTGAATATCGAGGACTATGATAGTTAAAGTTAAGTTGGACAGTGTTTGGCTTCAGATAAAACAGATTCTTATTCCATTGGGTAAGCATTGTGACATTATCTCCTCCAAAGCTCCTACTCAAAAATTTTAAAAACAATAAAACCTTTTGACTTTGTTTTAAAAAATAGGGAATTTAACAAAGGGTTCAAGGGGTCTGGGTTCCAAGGGCTCAAAAAAATAAAGCTTCAAGGAATCAAGAATTCAAAGATCATACGGAATGGGCAAATTTCAATAAACCCTATAAAGCAAAAGCCTTTCTGTTCGTTATTTTCCGGTGCTATCCTTTTTTTCTTCGGGTTTAACCTCTTTTTCCTTCAAAGATACTTTTTCCATTACTACATTCGTAATGGGACGGTCGTTTTTGCCCGTTTTGACCTTCGCTATCTTCTCGACCACATCCATTCCTTTTGTCACCTGTCCGATTATAGTGTACTTTCCATCCAGAAAATCCAACGTATCAAGAGAGATATAAAACTGAGAACCGTTCTGGTTGTCAGCGGCTTTTGCCAGTGCTACAGTTCCAGGTAAATGTTTCAGATTTTTAGAAATTTCGTCCTTAACGTAATAACCCGGACCTCCGTAGCCGTCATTTGTGGGGTCGCTATCTTTTGAGTTTGGGTCTCCTCCCTGAATGACAAATTTAGGTACGACTCGGTGAAAGGTCGTACCGTTATAAAAGCCTTTCTTAACTAACTTGATTATATTTTCGACGTTTACGGGAGCCTCATCCTTGAACAATGCAAAATCGATCTCACCGGAATCCGTTACGATAATAACAACATCATCCGACTTTGCAGCTTTTTCCATCTGGTTCTCTGCACAAAGCACGTAGCTGCTCAAAAACAAAAACGCAATAATAAAAAATTTCCACATTATGTCCTCCTTTAAAAGGTTTTTTGTTACCGAATTACATTAATGAGTATATAATATGAAAAAACTTTGTCAACACCTCCAACCCCACCAAAAACTATAATTGGCCACGGATGAACACCGATAAACACAGATTGAAAATTTTGTTTTGTTGTTTTTTATAAAAATATATTATAGTTGAGGGTTGGGGGTATCCGTGATTATCCGTGTAAATCAGTGGCTATTTTTAATCGGTTGGGGGGTAGGGGGTTATTCTGGATGTGCCTGATATCCGGCTTTGGAAAAAGTGCCCGGATAAGCATGGTCGCCCATTTTGAAATCGAAATCAACGTAGCGGATGCCGTTAATTTCGAGAAGCGAAGTCGCCGACTTCACGATATATTCTTCCGCTCCGGCAGATCCCATGGATTGAGTCAAATAAAAGTCGTTTATCACCCGAAGGTACACGGTGTCGGCAGATACTTTTATAAGTTTTAATTTAGGGGGATATAAATATAAAGGCTCACCTTCGGGCGCAGCAAAAGATTCCGGGTTCTTATCCGAACCGTTCAATTCGTGTATTTTAGCGATTACTTTTGTTTCTAAAGTTTCGGGTATTTTTCTCTTACAGGTTGAAGTTAAAATTGCAAGTATTAAAAACGAGTATTTAAATAATCTGTTAAACATCCTTTTGCCCCAACAAAATTTTTAAAATCAACCCCTGCTCAATACTATTGATTACTCTTTATAGGATTCGCTCAAAAATGCGTTGAAATCCTCGTAGAATTTACCTTCGAGTTCTTTCTTAACCGCGTCCAGAGCTCTTCCTCTGGCCGATTCAGAGCTAACAGACCCTTCCCTTCCGCTTGAGGTATATGTTTTCATAGTGTTACCCGTCACTGCGTTCTTTACATCGATGGTGAGTTCCCAGCGAACGAATTCACCTTCGCGTGGAAAATCCAGAGGTTTTAAGCCCAGTTTCCCTTTAATTATAATATCGGGGTTTTCTTCTCCGATGCTGAAACCCGTCTTATATACCACCTCCCGCAGATAAGAAGCAAACTCTTCTGACTCGTCTCCCGACGTCTCTATTTTTGCCACTGTTTCCATCTTCAATCGCTGAAGTTCGACTTCAATGTCTTCTTTTGGTACCGATAATCCGGGGGTATCTCCCATTAAAGAAAGAATTCTATGAATTGACCGGAGAGCTTCGCCGATTTTGATTATCTCTTCACATTTTTTAAGATATATGATTTTCGAAATTTTATTTTCGGCAAGTCCGGCTTCCGCGTAAAAACTAACGAGAGATTTATCCGTCTTTTTTATCTCCTCAAGATAAATCATCTCGGTCTCCGACTTGTTTATGACCGAAAGCACATAAAAAGTGGCGGTTTCCTTGTCGAAATAAGTCTTTGCAGTCCTCACGTTTATTAATTCGTTTTTACTCGTAAGAACACTTCTGTTGATTAGATCCACAGAATGTTCCCAATCAATCATCTCCTTATCTTTCTTTTTTTCGGTATATACTTCGAGTATTTTTCTGTTGAGATTTACGTTTACGGAAAAATTACTGGAAAGAGATGTTATGGACCTCTCCTTTGCTTCTTCAAGCGAGCCTCCGCTCGCAACGGCAGTCAGATAAAGCCTCGCGGGAAATAAAGCATCGGGATTCTCGACCCACTCCGGGAATTTCTCTTCTTTCGGCGGAGCTGAAGCGCATCCGAAAAGCAACAACAAAAGGGAACATAAGGGATAAAATCTTTTAATCATTTATACGATACCCCCTCGATTAAATTCATACCGTTTTTGTTTATTGTAACTATTTTCTTTTCCAAATCTAAGACTTCTCCACGGTTATCTAAATATTCAAAAGTTATCTCGTATTCGCCCGGCAAAAGTTCAATCTTTCCGCCATAAACTCTACCGGGCATCGTTCGCCAGCACCGCAGATCCGCGTTCTCAGTCACATCCGTTACCGCGTCGACGGCGAACTTCAAAAAACCCGCCAGAACTTTATCGTCTTTGTGTTTTTCTTCTATGTCTTTTTTAGCTTTAGCATCTATCATCGCCTTCAGCAGGGTTCTCACTGCGGCACGGAGATAAATAATCGGTTTTCTTACGTTAAATGTTTCTTCTGCAACGTTGGCAAAATCTTCGATTAAGTACATTTCCTCCCGAACGCTGCCGTTAACGAGAGTCCTAATACTACTAATTCCGGATTTTCTTCTCACTATTTTCGGAACCGCAAATTTCAAATGCAACTCATCTTCACCATCATACTCGAATGAAGTAATCTCTATATTATTTCTCGCACCCGGAAGTATGACTCTCGCGATATCCAGATCGGGGTCATAATCGAGCAAGAGAACCGACTGCACTTTTGCCGGACTCTTGCCGGCAAAACATAATGTATAAACAGGAACAGCATCTTCTCCGCGGGGAGCTAAAACTTTATCCGATAAATATCTAAGTCTGCCCGAAGAAGCCTCGATAATATTCCTTCTGTCAATCTCAACGTCATCCCATTTGCCCAAGTGTGCATATCCGAGCATAGATAGATAGCTCCCTATAACAGAGTATCTAAGGTCCGTTTCACCGGGAGTAAAGCTGAACGCCTTTTCGCTTCCTTCGGGTTTCTTACCCTCATTCAGTTTTTTTGCCATCTCACCATACTTATCCCGCAATCTACCCAATTTTAAATTTGTTCTCCTTATCTCAACCATCGCATCGTCGTTTTTGTTTAAGTAAGTATAGTTTAAACTCTTTATCACGTTTACAAAAATATCTTCGTAGTCTTCCCCTGCGTAATCAAGAACATTATCATTGAGCAAAAACGAAATTATAATCTTCGATATGGATTTGGTAAAATTCTCTTCGATCGCAGCTTCCGCTTTATCGAGATAGCTGTTACTCTCATAGTATCTTCCGGCGAGATGTAAAGCCATACCCATATCAAGATAGAACAGTACCTTATCCTTACCCTGATATTTGCCTTCTGCACCGGCTTTTTCTATCTGCTCCGCCGCTTGCCCGTAAAAACGAGTAGAAAAATCCTCCTCGATTATTCTATAATGACCGAGTTGCGTCTGTATAGAAGCACAGGCAATGACGAACAGAACGGAAACAGATAAAGAAAAAACAAGGATTCGCTTACAAAACATTCACTACCATTTATAACCGCTCTGTTCGATAAACTTCTTTATCTTTTTGTTTCCAATCCAGGCTTTCAGATTACTCTCAACGTTAATCAACTCAAGGTCCACCGAATACAGAACAGCCTTCTTACCTTCAAACCAATCCTCAACGGACTTGACCGAACCGATAAGAAAATAATCGGCACCTACCTCCTCGGCAATTCTCTTGGCTGTCTCTAAAGAAGCATACATCTGCTGGTCCATTTTTTCTTCCCTTATTTCTTCTCTTTCCTCCTTTGAAGCCACAAACTGAACCTTGCCGGAGTTGATAAGTTCTCTTTCAATATCTTTTATAAAAACCTCGACATCTATATGTTCGGTACTCAAGTTTCTTATCGACCCGACAATGACCACCGGCGTCTTACCTGTTTCCTGCTCGAAATCAATCAGCCAGGGAAGAGTCAGCATTTCGGAAATCATTGACTCTGCCACGAGCCTCGAGTCGGTATCGTTCCATCTTCCCGAGAGATCAGTAACTTCATCTGTGGATATTCTTTTTACTGTTCTACCTCCTCCGCAGCCAGAAACAATCAAAAGACAAACAATCAATAAAAGAAATTTACGCATCTTTCCTCCTTTTTGATTATTATAACAAATTCGATTTTATATGTCAAGGAATAAAAACTCCCCGTACCCAACTATCTTTTAACCACAAAGAACTTGACCCCAAAAGTTGTACCAGTGGGTAATGTGGGGCTTGAATATCCTCAGGGATAAAGTTTTTTATTGTCTTCCCACCCGACAACCCATTTTTTAACAACAAATTGCACAAATAGCACAAATAAATTTAAGAAATCAATAAATTTTATTAATATAGAAAACATAATATGTTTTTATTTATATTTGTGTTATTAGTGTTATTCTTTGTTCCTAACTGGTGGGGTTGGGATGGGTTTTAAATAAAAAAATATAGTTTTTTTCTTTGTGTTCTCTGTGTCCTCCGTGATTCAATTGGTTTTTGGGGGTTGGGTGGTGGTTGCCTTTTGCTGTGTTTCTGGTATAATTTCCCTGTGGATAACAGAACCATAGAGAAAGTCTTAAAAATACTAAAACGGGAATACGAAAAATGGAACTCCCCTATCGTAACGGAAATAGCAAGAGAAACCAGGGACCCATTCCGAATACTTATTTCGACTGTACTCAGTTCGAGAACAAAAGATGCGGTTACGAGAAAAGCTGCTGAAAAGCTGTTTGAGAGAGCAGCCACTCCCTACGATATCGAAAAGTTATCATCTCGCGAAATAGAGAAATTGATATATCCGGTAGGTTTTTTCCGTACGAAGTCCAGGAGATTACCCAAACTTGCCAAGCTGTTAATAGATAAATACGGCGGAAAAGTTCCCGATTCGATTGATGAATTGCTTAAATTACCGGGCGTAGGAAGAAAGACCGCAAATCTTGTTATAACAATCGGTTTTGGTAAACCCGGTATCTGCGTCGATACTCATGTGCACCGAATATCCAACAGATTCGGATACGTCAAAACCAAAAATCCTACGGAGACGGAATTCGCCTTGAGAGAAAAACTACCGGAAAAATGGTGGATTCTTTATAACGATCTTCTGGTAACTCTCGGACAGAACATCTGTTTTCCGAGAAACCCCAATTGTCCCGCATGTCTTATAAATAAACTTTGCGAACAGAAAAATCTTTAAGAAACGCAAATACTCATACCAAGACGAACCCAAACAAAAAAAACTAATAACAATGCCGCGAATTGCCAACATTTTTTCAACAAGATTTAGAATAAAAATTTTCTAAAATTTACCGGGACTCAATATTTCTAAATTTATTTTTCTATAAATTAAGCTACTCCTAATCCCACTTTTTCAACGTTTAGAAGAAGAGTATTTTCCATAAACAGCAAAAAATATATTTTCGGATTGGGACGGAAGCAGGAAAGATAGATTTTTTATAAGCAACTAAAGATAAACGACTTAGCATAAATTGTTGTGGATAAGTCACATGCTTTAAGGCGTTGATATTCAATGCATTATACGGTATAAAATTATTTGTTAACCGGTTTTCCACACGGTGTTAATTTGACATTTATTTGTTTTTTATATGGATAGTTTTATGTTTTGTTGCCACCTTTTTGTTTCTATCTTTATTTGGCTTTTATGTATTTTCTCCGATTGGCTCATGACGCGTTGTCAACGTTTTTGTTCTCGCGTGGCGTTTAAGCCGGCAGAGTTTTGCCAAACTTATATTTTTTTCAAAAGATTAGCCACTAAGTCACCAAGACACAAAAATTCACCCCAAACCATACCTCAAAAATAATAGCCACCGATTTTCACTGATAGGCACGGATTCCGCCCCACCCACCCCATATTTTATTTTTGTAAAAACAACAAGATTTTTTTAATCTGCGTTTATCTGTGTTCATCCGTGGCTAATTTAAGTGTTGGGGGTTGGAAAAAACAAAAAATAGAATCCTGTCAATCTTTGTTAATCCTGTCTGATTTAGTTGGTGGGTTAATGGACTTGCCTTTTTTATCTACCCTGGTATATTGAAGGGAAAACATAGCGAGGAAGACCCGCCAGCATACTAGTGCGACAATTATTTCGGTCTTCTTCCCGAAAAGATTGACTTAATTAATGGAGAAAAAGTAAAACAACAGCATAAGTAATTAATTCAAAGGATAT
This sequence comes from uncultured bacterium, assembly GCA_964523975.1. GTDB lineage: Bacteria > Hydrothermota > UBA3072 > UBA3072 > UBA3072 > JAFGHJ01. The sequence goes on from CAZGBM010000061.1 coordinate 9,412, forward strand.
ACGGGAGGTAGGAATGAAGTCGTTTATATCAATATTTTCAGTTGCTTTAACCATGGTTCTATCGATAATTGGATGTACCGCAAAAGAAGAAACTGCTAAATACTACCGTAAGGTTAGTATTGACGGCAGATATGCTATTAAAGGAGAGAACCCGATTACCGGAAATAGGGAACAAAAAGGTGAATCCTATCGCTTTTTATATAATAAAGAGGGAGAACTAATCAAAGTTGAACATCTCCTGGCGGGAAAACCGACAACCGAGTCTTTTTTCGGTGAACTTGTTGCCCGGGTAGAAATCGAACATTTTGAGGTTTATGAGGAAAGAAGATACTTGAACATAAATGGGACTCCCGTCAGGGATAGATATGGGGTTTATTACATACGTTTGCCTTTTGACGAGAACAAAAATCCTGTGTCCAGGTTAAATTACGGTGAATATGGCAATATTGCAGAAGACAATAATGGCGTAGCGAAATACTTATGGACACTTGATGACGCAGGCAGGAGAATAAAAGCAATCTATTATGATATGACCGGCAAAAGAGTAACCAGCAAAAACGACAATTTCGAAACACGTTTCAAATATGACGAAGCCGGAAATATGATAGAGCAAAGTTATTTCGATTCCGAAGGAGCCTTACGAGAAGACAACAATGGCGTTGCGATATTACGTCAGAAATTCGATGAGAAAGGGAATATAATAGAAATGAGTTACTTCGATTCCGAAAACCGGTTAACGGAAAGAGGAAGGAATGTTGCTATTGTCCGTCAAAAATTCGACGAGAATGGCAACATAATCGAAGAGAGATATTTTGACAAATATGGGAATTTAAATGAAAACAATATGGGCGTCGCTATCGTAAAGAATAAATTCGATTATTACGACAATATTGTAGAACGTAGATATTGTGACTCAGACGATAAGCTGACCGAAGGTATTTTTTACGGATTTGCAATAAGGCAATGGAGATACGATAAATATGGGAAAATGGCAGAGACAAGATTTCTGGATGCCAACGAGAATTTAACAAATGCCTTTAATGGAGAAGCCGCTATTTTACGTATGAAATACGATAAAGATGGAAACACCGAACAAGTCCTGTATCTCGATAAAGAAGGTAAGATAGTAGTAGAAGATACGACAAGTGTAAGGTAAACGTAAATCCAACGGCTTACGGCTAAACCCAACACAATCCAAATTTTTTACATGTAGAACATGTAGTACTTGTAGATTTTGTTTTCTGTCTTTACTAAAACCTGAAACCTGGTATCTAACTTTGACTCGAGACTCGAAACACGTAACCCGAAACTATCTTCTAACCACGAATCAAGAACCAGGAACAACGAACTATATTATTCCTGAATACAATATTTTACAATGCTTTCGCAGTGTATAGCAGTTGTATTTAAAAAAGGAATACCGTATTTGCTTTCAGTTAAAATTAAAGGCAATTCAGTGCAACCTAAAATTAAGGAATCGATTTTATCGTCGTCCATCATTCTTTTAACAATTTCCAACAGCTCTTCTCTTGTAGAATCTTTGAAAATTCCCAATTCGATTTCCGTAAATAACCTATTCTGTATCAGCTCTCTTTCGGATTCAGAAGGTATAATTACCGTTATACCCTTATCCTGCAGATGTTCTTTGTAAAAATCGGATTCCATTGTTAGTTTAGTCCCCATCAATCCAGCTCTTTTTAATTTCATCTTGGCAGCTGCATTGCATGTTTCCTCGACTATACTCAATAGAGGAATCGGAGAGTTTTTCTTAACTTGCTCAAAAACAATATGGGGCGTATTTGAAGCAATAGCGGCAAATTCGGCACCGGCACGGTAAACAGATGTTACTTTTCCCCCTAACCATTCTGCGAATTCTGACCATTTTTTTGAATTTACGAATTCCAGGAGCTTGTTAATGTTGGCGCTGTATATAATAATTTCCGGATATGCCAGCTCTTTATATTTCGTATTAAATGCCGTGATTATCTCTTTGTAATAATCAACGGTAGATTCCGGACCCAGTCCGCCAATAATCCCTATCTTCTTCATTTTCTCCTCGTTGTTATTTTTTTTAATTAATGACCTTCAAAAATACTTATTTCCTCGATAACCAGACTGCCATTTCGCCCGGACCGCGATGCGACCATGCATAGTAAGGTATGGCAAGTAGTTCTCTTTCCTTGCCTGATTTGTCTAACACTTCGCCTTTAATCACAACTAAACCGTTCAACAAATCCTGCCGGTATTCGGTTTTAAACCCTACATTATCAGGTATCACCAGTTGAAGTACTTTCGTATCATTATCAACCCCTTCGGCACAGTAAACAATAGGACCGCGGACGAGCGCGACTTTGTTTAGGTCGTCTTTAACTTCCTGGTTTGCCAGAACACGGCGAACCACCACGGGTAGAACCAGTTCGATTATATCCCCTTTTGACCACCTGCGGGTTATCGCGGCGAATCCTTTATTCATGATAAAATCCAAAGATTCCCCGTTTACTTTTAGAGTTACCTCCTGCTCATTTTTTCCCAAGTATCGGTATAAACCACCCGGCACCACTTCTTCCAAAGCCCATCCCGGAATACGGATGTTTATGGTAAACATTTTATCCTTTTCCGGATCGATTATAATTTTTATTTTTCCATCCCAGGGGTATTCGGTTTCCTGATAAATCGTAAGCCCAGTACCATCCATATCCACATTAGCTTTACTCGCGACAAAGAGATTTACATACAACGAGTCGCCCCTGTAGGCATAGATATAATTAGGTACCGAAGGTATAAAACGAATAACGTTTGTCGGACAGCAGGAACAGTCAAACCATGGTTGCCTGGTTAAAGAACCCTGATTAAACTTATATTTTCCGTCGGATTCAAGACAATTCGGATAAAAAAAGGAATTACCCGTTAATGAAACACCGGAAATCATTCCGTTATAAAGAGTACGCTCCAGAACATCGATATATT
>CAZGBM010000062.1:0-12283 GCA_964523975.1 uncultured bacterium
AAGTAGAGTTTCATTGCGAGTCTTCTGCATTTCCTGCATTTTGGACCAGTATATCTGCCCATTACAGTCTCCTTTTCTTTGGAGGTCTGCATCCATTATGAGGTAGAGGAGTAACATCTTTGATTGCGCGCACATTCATACCTGCCGCCTGTACCGTCCGAATTGCAGACTCCCTTCCTCTTCCCGGACCGTTAACCCAGACTTCTACGGTTCTCATACCGGCATCAAGAGCCTTCTGGACAGCTGCTTCCGCCGCTCTGGTAGCAGCATATGGAGTTCCCTTCCTGCTACCCTTATAACCAATGCTACCGGAAGACGCCCAGACTATTGTATGCCCGTCTTTATCTGTTATAGTCACCAGGGTGTTATTAAACGAAGAATGTATATGAACTATACCAGCCTCAGGTGCTCTCAACTTTTTTTGTTTTCCAGTATCTTTTGCTTTCTTTTTAGCCAATCTTCCCCCTCTTACTTTTTAATTTCCCTCTTCCTTAGGGCAACTGCTCCTTTTCTCGGGCCTTTTCTTGTCCTTGCGTTAGTCCTCGTGCGCTGCCCTCGAACCGGTAAACCCTTTTTATGTCTTGTTCCTCGATAACATTTAATATCTCTCAGCCTATTTATATTCTGTCGAATTTCGGACTTTAATTCACCTTCTATTTTATACTCACTTTCTATCAAATGTCTTATCCTGTCAACTTCCTCGTTAGTTAAATCCTTTACCCTTTTCCCCTTTTCAACATTAACACTTTCTAGAATTTTTAAGGAAGTCGGCCTTCCGATACCAAAAACCGCCGTCAAACCAATAAGAACAGGTTTATCTGCAGGCAGGTCAACTCCAGCTACTCGTGGCATAACACCTCCTACCCTTGCCGCTGTTTATGCTTCGGGTTTTTACAAACCACATAAACTCTACCTTTACGTCTTATAATCTTACACTCCTTACATAACTTTTTGACCGATGCTCTGACTTTCATCTTTACCTCCTATGACTCTCTATAAACGACTCTACCCTTAGTAAGGTCGTAAGGAGAAAGTTCCACATCAACAAAATCGCCAACATCAATTTTTATATAATTCATTTTCATTTTACCCGACAAATAGGCAAGTACAATAGGATGGTCCTGCACATCAAGTTTGACTCTAAACTTGGAATCCGGCAATTTTTCAATCACTTCTCCTTTAACTTTTATCACTTCCTTTTTAGCCAATTTTCAACCCTTCCTTAATTCGATTGGCAATCTCTTTAGAACTAAGACCTTCCGCAGATACCTTCAGAAGGATGCCTGCATCTTTATAATGCTTTTCCAGGGGTTTAAATTCTTTTTCAAATATCGATATTCTTTTTTTTATGGTCGCATCTTTATCATCTTTCCTCTGGATCAATTCCCCGCCGCACTTATCACAAAGACCTTCCCGCTCAGGAGGATTGTTTACCAGATTGAAAATCGCACCACAGGTAGAACACACTCTACGACCGGATAAACGATTAACGAGAGTCTTGGGAGAAGCATAGAGATAAACAGCATAATCCAGTTCCTCACCCCTACTCTTTAAAAAATCGTCCAGTACTTCAGCCTGATTCCTGTTCCGGGGATACCCATCCAGCAGCCACCCATTTTTGTTTCTCCCGTTGGAAAGTACTTCTTTAACGGTTTCAAAAACCATTTCGTCGGGAACAAGTCCCCCCGAATTGACATATTTTTCGAGTTCCTTACTCAACTCCGAAGATTTCTTTAAAATATCCCTGAATATGTCGCCGGTAGAATAATTTGGTATTCTCAACTCTCTGGCTAGAATTTCAGCCTGTGTACCTTTCCCCACTCCGGGCGGACCAAGAAAAACCAATCTCATCTTCTTCTCCCTCGAACTCTTCCCTGTTTCATGAAACCTTCATAATGTCTCATCAGCAGGTAGGATTCCAGCTGGCTTGCGGTATCAAGCGCCACTCCCACTATAATAAGTATAGAAGTTCCTCCGAAGTAAAAAGGTAATTTAAACTTCATCGTTATGATAGTGGGAAGAACTGCAATAAATCCAAAGAAAAGAGCACCCGGTAATGTTATCCTCGCAATTGTTCTATCTATATACTCGGCTGTAGTTCTTCCGGGTCTTATTCCCGGTATAAAACCACCATATTTTTTCAGATTCGAGGAAAGTTCCTGAGGATTTATCACGATTGCGGTATAAACATACGCAAAAACTACTATCAAAACTACAAAAAGAAAATTATATAAAAATCCGCTTGGCGAAAGAATATTTACTATCCAATCCGCCCAGATTCTCCCTTTGAAGAACCCTGCAAAAGTCGGGACAAGCATAAGAGCCGATTGTGCAAATATTATTGGAATAACACCTGCGGTATTGACATTCAGCGGCAAATGGGTCGATTGTCCGCCATAAACTTTTCTGCCTTTAACTCTCTTCGCATACTGAACGGGTATTCTTCTCTGCGCCTGGGTAACAAAAACCACTGCAGCAACGACTAAAACGGCAACCACCGAAAAAATCAATGCTAAAGTCAAACTTATTGCCCCTGCTCTAATCTGCTGTGCGAATTGTACTATCTCTAACGGAACTCTCGAAAGAATGCTCAACATAATAAGGAGTGAAACACCATTGCCTATACCAACCTCTGTTATAAGTTCACCAAGCCACATCAGAAAAATAGTTCCCGCTGTCATTGTTATAATTATTGAAAACTTGACAAAAAGACTGGAAACAGGTAAAACCGGAACACCGTTGAATGAAAGATTTTGTAAAAAGATAGTAAACGAGAAAGAATTGATTATCGCTATTGCTACCGTGAGATACCTTATGTGCTGGGTCATCTTACGCCTGCCTTCTTCACCTTCCTTCGACAATCTCTGATAATAAGGAATAGTAGTACCCAGTATCTGCAGAATAATCGAAGCACTGATATAAGGCATAATACCAAGTGCAAAAACGGTAGCTCTGCTTAAATTACCACCCACAAACAAATCGAAAAGTCCCAATACCGAACTACGCATGCGATCAAAATACGCCGAAAGCACCGCTATATTGACTCCGGGAACCGGAACATGACTGCCAAAGCGATATACCGCCAGCATAATCAATGTGAAAATAATTCTTTTTCTTATATCTGCGACTTTCCAGAGATTTCGGAACGTATCAAGCATCTTTTACTATTTCTCCCCCGGCTTTTTCAATCTTTTCTCTGGCAGATTTCGAAAAATTATGGGCATGTACTTTAAGTTTTTTATCAATTTCTCCGTTACCAAGAATTTTCACTCTATCTCTCTTTCCGGCAAGTTTTTCCTGCTTAAACCTATCAATTGTAACTTCCTCTCCTTTCTTAAACCTGTTAAGCACATCCACATTTATAACAGAGAACCTGACATTTTTTCTTCTGTTAAATCCTTTTTTAGGAACTCTTTTTATAAGAGGCGTTTGGCCTCCTTCGAATCCTAGTCTCGGACCACCGCCGCTACGCGCGAGCTGTCCTTTTAAACCCCTCGTTGAGTACGTTCCCATTCCGGAACCAGGACCCCTTCCTACTCTTTTCTTCTTTTCTCTACTACCACGGGGTGGTTTCAATCTACTCAATTCACTTCCCACTAACTTCCTCCATTTCTACTAACTGGCATACCGTTTTGACCATTCCCCTGATTACGGGATTATCTTCATGTATGACAACATCATTAATCTTCCTAAGTCCAAGAGCCTTTAATGTTCTTTTCTGTCTTCCATGGCAATTTATACTGCTTCTTATCTGTTTAATTCGTAGCATCTTTCATATCACCAATTTTTCTTCTTCCTTTCAACATCTCCTCAATCGATTTTCCTCTAAGTTCGGCAAACTCTTCCGGAATCCGCATCGTCAGCAAACCATTATAAGCAGCAATAATATTATTAAAAGGGCTATTAGAACCAAGACACTTGGTAAGAATATCCCTGTATCCACCGAGTTCGAATACTGCCCTCAATTCATCATTTGCAATAATACCGGTCCCGGGAGCAGCAGGCTTCATCATGACTTTAGCCGATTTATAAGTAGCAATAATGAAGTAAGGCACCGAAGTCTGAACAATCGGAACTCGAATCAATCTGCCCCTGGCATCCTTGACTGCTTTCTGAATAGCTGCGGGAACCTCACCGGCTTTACCATGCCCGTAACCCACGATACCCTGCCGGTCACCTACAACAACCCATGCAGAATATCTAAATTTTTTACCCCCTTTTACCACTTTCGAAATACGACCAATATGAACGACTTTTTCCTCAAGTTCGAACTCTCGGGGGTCTATCTTCATTCGCGCCTTAGTAAATCCGCTTAAAATTTTAAACCTCCTTCCCTCGCTCCTTCCGCCAGGCTCTTAATACAACCATGATATGTAAAACGACCTTTGTCAAATACCACCTTATTAATTTTTACTTTTTTACATCTTTCTGCCAGTTGAAGACCGATTTCTTTCGATCTATCTTTCAAAGTCTTGCCTTTTAATTTATTTTTTATTTCCTTATCGAGAGTACTTGCCTGTACCAGGGTACATTCCTTTAAATCATCAATTACCTGGGCATATATATGCTTATTTGTTCTGCAAACGGACAGACGCGGATTTTCGGGAGTGCCGAAAATTTTACTCCGTGTCCTCAGCTTCCTTTTTAATCTTTTCATCTTATTTTTTTCGAATTCACCCATTATAAGCCTCTCTTACCTTCCTTATGAATAACATATTCTCCTTCATATCGTATCCCTTTACCTTTGTAAACTTCGGCAGGACGCAACGCTCTGATTTCGGCCGCCTGTTCTCCGACTAAAGATTTGTTGATGCCGTTAACCGTTATCTTATTTTCTTCGACTTTGAATTCAATTCCTTTTTTAGGGGAAACTTTTATCGGATGAGAAAACCCAAGGTCAAAATCAAGGTCTTTTCCTTTTAAACTTACCTTGTATTCCCTACCGCGCAGTTCAAGGGTTTTCGTATAACCTTCCATCACACCTTTAACCATGTTGTTAAAGAGAGACCGGGCGAGACCCCAGAATGATTTGACTTCTTTCAAATCGCCTACAGGAGATACAATAATTTTGCCATCACTTACACTAACACTAACACCCTTCGGAATAACTTCCTCCAATTCTCCTTTTTTCCCTTTTACTTTTACCTTTCCTTCTTCTATTTTAACATCTACTCCAGCAGGAATAGAAATCGGTTTTTTACCAACTCTCGACATCAATCCTCCTTACCACACCTCTAGTAAAAGTTCGCCGCCGACGCCGCTCTCTCGTGCCACAGCGTCGCTCGCTATGCCTTTCGGGGTGGATAAAATAGAAATACCGAAACCTCTTTTAAGAAGAGGAATATCTTTTTTTCCAACATAAATTCTTCTTGAAGGCTTGGAAATTCTTTTGATTTCGTGAATGGGGGATTCGTCCTTTATATATTTAAGAGTAATTTTTATAGACCCCTGATTCTTATCTTTATCCTCGATAAATTCAAAATTACCAATATAACCTTCCTCCAAAAGTACTCTCGTTATATCTTTCGCAATATTCGAAGCCGGCATTTCGACATGTCGGTGCCCCGCAGCCACTGCGTTTCTAATACGCGTAATCATATCAGCAATCGGATCTGTCAACACACGAACCTCCTACCAAGAAGCCTTTTTGACACCAGGAATTTCACCCCTGAGCGCAAGCTCCCTAAAACATAAACGACATAATCCAAAATCACGTATATAAGCGTGTCTCCTTCCGCATCTAAAACATCTGTTAACCTTTCGAGTTGAGTATTTTGGAGTCCTTTTAACTTTTTCAATTGCTGCTTTCCTAGCCATTATGCATCCTTTTTAGCCTTAAACGGCAAACCAAGTTTTTTAAGTAATTCCAATCCTTCTTCATCGTTCTTGGCAGTTGTAGTTATAGTAATATCCATACCTATCACCTCTTTAACCTTATCATAATCTATTTCAGGAAAAATAAATTGCTCGGAAATACCGAGAGTATAATTCCCTCTACCGTCAAAAGAATCGGGATCAAGTCCCCTGAAATCACGAATTCTTGGAATTGCTATATTTACCAGTCTATCTAAGAATTCATACATTCTATCTTTTCTCAAAGTAACCTTTAAGCCGATAGGGTCTCCCGCTCTTATATAAAAACCCGAAATAGACTTTTTGGCACGCGTAATTATTGGTTTCTGTCCCGTTATTTCCTTTAAACTTTCAATAGCAGATTCGAATACGGCTCTTTCTTTCGCAGATTTGCCCAAACCGCAATTAATTACTATCTTCTGCAGTTGCGGGACTCTCATACAATTCCCGTATTTCTTCTGAAGATCTTTGTTTATTTCTTCTCTATAATATTTTCGTAGTCTCGGAATATATGCCATTTTCACCTCTTACCCAATAATCTCATTACATTTCTTGCAGTAACGAACTTTTCGTTTATCTTCGAGAAACATAAAGCCAACCTTCGTAGGCTTGCCACAAGAGGAACATATTAATTTTACATTAGATAAAGAAACAGGAAGTTCTTTTTCGAGAATTCCGCCAGGTTGACCGGTTTTTCTGGGTTTCGTATGAACTTTCTTAATGTTTATCCCCTCTATGATTAATTTTTCGTCTTCCGTTACCACTTCTCTGACCTTTCCTTTTTTTCCTTTATAGTTACCGGAAATAACTAAAACCGTATCACCTTTTTTTATCTTCACTACTGTACCTCCGCAGCAAGAGAAATCAACTTCATAAATCCTCTATCTCTTAATTCTTCGCCTACAGGTCCGAATATTCTGGTTCCGGCAGGTTCCAGATTGGCGTCAAGCAAAACAATGGCGTTATCATCGAACCTGACCGCAGTTCCATCATCTCTTTTGAATTCTTTTTTAGTCCGCACTATAACTGCTTTATGGACGCTGCCTTTTTCTACGGAAGTGTTAGGTGTGGCTTTCGTAACATTTACCACAACGATATCTCCCAGAGTCCCATATCTTCTGCCCGACCCACCCATAACTCTGATACATGAAGCTTCTTTTCCTCCCGTATTATCCACAATTTTAAGAATTGTTTCCTGCTGTATCATTTGTTTTCCCTTGCCTTCTCGACAATTTTATCAACCCTCCATCTTTTTAACTTAGATAAAGGCCGGCTGGATATTATACGGATTAAATCTCCTACTGAAGCTTTTTCTTCTTCATCGTGGGCATAAAACTTTTTCTTTTTTGTAATATACTTCTTATAAACAGGATGCTGAACTTTCCTTTCCACTAAAACTACCACCGTCTTTGACGGAGCTGCAGAAACAACTCTACCCACCTTACTTGCCACTTTGTTTCTCCTTTTCATTAAAAACCGTTTTAAGTCTTGCAATTTCTTTTCTCAACTGCTCAAAGCGTGCAGGATTATTCAATTTACCTCTTGCTTTGTCAAAACGTAAGGTAAACAATTCTTCCTTTAAATCATGCATTAATGAATTCAACTCTGCGTCTGTCATTTCCCGAAGTTCTTTAGCCTGCATTACAAAACTCCTTCTCTCTTTATGAATCTGGTCTTAACGGGCAACTTCGATGCTGCCCTTTTCAGAGCTTCTCGAGCTTCTTCTTCCGTAACGCCTTCCAATTCGATAAGAATTCTACCCTTCCTGCAGGGAGCCACCCAATAAAGAGTCTCTCCTTTGCCTTTTCCCATACGGGTTTCTGCAGCTTTCTTGGAAACAGGCTTATCGGGAAAAGCTCTTATCCACAACTTTCCCGCCCTCTTCAAAAAATGAGCTACCGTAACTCGCATAGCTTCTATCTGCTGCGCAGAAATCCAGCCTGATTCAAGCGCACGGAGGCCATAATCTCCGAAATCCAGAGAAACAGCGGCTGTTTCCTTGCCTCTCATTTTCCCTCGCTGGCTCTTCCTGTACTTAACTCTTTTTGGCATCATCATAATTACAAAATATCCTTGTTAATCCAAACCTTAACACCAATCGTTCCCGATTTAGTATACGCAGTCTCCTGAGCATAATCAATGTTGGCACTTATCGTATGAAGAGGAACACTTCCCTCAAGATACCATTCCTTTCTTGCTATTTCATTACCTCCGAGTCTTCCCGAACACTGGACCCTGATACCGGCGGCACCCATTTTAATGGCTTCTTCGACAACTCTTTTCATCGCTCTTCTCTGCAAAACTCTCCTTTCGATCTGCCTTGCCACATTTTGGGCAACAAGAGAGGCATTCAACTCAGGCATCTTACATTCCTTAATATCAAGATAAATGTCTTTTCCCAGCATTTTACTCAATTTGTCTCTTATCTTCTTAACTTCCTCTCCCCCTTTACCTATCACCATACCCGGTCTTGCCGTCTCAATTATAACTCTTATATTTTCCGAAGTTCTCTCAATTTCTACCCCCGATATCCAGGCATCCTGAAACTCGGTTTTAAAATATTTTCTAATACTTACATCTTCTTTTAAAGGCTCGGCGAATTTTGTCCCGAAAAACCACCTTGATTTCCAATCTTTATTAACTCCAAGTCTAAAACCTACCGGATGTGTCTTTTGTCCCATTATTTTTCTCCTCTTCTATCAACCACTACTGTTATATGCGAAGACCTTCTTCTGATGATTCCTGCTCTACCGAAAGACATGGGTCTGAACCTCTTTAACTTCTGCCCTTCGTCAATCATAACCGATTTAACAAATAAATCTTCCTCTTTCAAATCTATTTCGCCCGCTTTATCCAGATAGTTGCTCGCTGCGGCATGAACACACTTTTTAAGTATTCTCGCGGCTCCCTGAGGCAGAAAATCCAATCGCATTTTAGCTTCAACAACAGACTTCCCCTTAATATGCGGTACGAGCCTTCTGGCTTTTTTAGCCGATACTTGAACATTCTTCTGAACTGTCTTACCTTCCATCATAAAACTCTAGGCGGAGTAATAACCGTTTCTTTCTGCCCGCCGTGTTTAGCAAACTTTCTCGTGGGGGCAAATTCGCCAAGTTTGTGTCCTATCATTTCCCTTCTAATATAAACCGAAATAAATTCTTTTCCGTTATGCACGGTAATCGTATGGCCGATAAAATCCTCTGTAATCGTAGAACCACGACTATAAGTTTTAAGGGGAGGATCTCCTTCTTTCCAATTTTTAATCTTTTTCAGTAACTTCTCGTCCACATAGACCTTAGCCATACTTTATATCCTCCTCTTTGTTTTCCTTCTCTTGATTATGAACTTGGAAGATTGCTTCTTGCGATTTCTGGTCCTGTACCCCTTAGCCAGAACTCCCGTAGCTGAAACCGGATGACGTCCACCCGATGATTTGCCCTCGCCGCCGCCAAGAGGATGGTCAACAGGATTTTTCGCAACTCCACGAGACGCGGGTCTTTTACCCTTCCATCTTCTCCGTCCCGCTTTACCATCCGATATAGTATCGTGGGCAACGTTACTAACCCGGCCAACCGTAGCACAGCAGGAAGAAAGTATCAATCTGACTTCTCCGGAAGGCAATCTAACATGAGCAAATTTACCTTCTATTGCAAGGATTTGAGCACCTGTACCAGCACCCCTGGCAAGTATTCCACCCCTACCAGCGTCAAGTTCGACATTATGGATAAAGGTACCGGGTGGTATTTCCGAAAGAGGAAGAGAATTTCCAAGGGATACAGGAGAACCCGGTCCTGCCTGAATAATATTTCCTACTTCTATACCATCAGGCGAAATGACATATCTCTTATCGCCATCTTCGTAAACGACCAGAGCGATACGAGCGGACCTGTTGGGGTCATATTCGACAGATTCGATTCTGCCTTTAACTCCGAATTTATCTCTCTTGAAATCTATAATCCTGTATTTTCTTCTGACTCGACCACCTCTATGGTCGGCAGTAACTCGCCCTCCGGAATTCCTGCCCCCTCTACCCGGAAGGTTCTTAGTCAAACTCTTTTCGCTTTTCTTTCTGGTGATTTCCGAAAAATCTTGAGCTATATAATATCTACTGCTTGGTGTTACAGGACGGCTTCTTCGTTCTCCCATTTATGCTCCCTCGAATAACGGTATTGAATCTCCTTCACGAAGAGAAACAACAGCTTTTTTCCAATTTTTTCTTTTCCCCATCAATCTTCCGAACCCTCTTTTCTTCCCTTTGACAATAATCGTATTTACATCCTCTACACGAACTTTAAAAAGGTCCTCAACAGCCTTCTTTATCTCCGGCTTGTTGGAATCCATCGCAACTTCAAAAGTATACCTGCCGATAGACATGGAGTCGCTGCCTCTCTCTGTTATGATAGGTCTTATCACAATATCTCTGGAATCTTTCATTTGAAAACCTCAAGAAGAGTACCGACTGCTTCCTTTGTAACAACTACCCAATCATTGCTTAAAACCTCATAAGCATTGACATGCTTTGCCGGCATAATATGTAAACCGGATATATTTCTACAAGATTTAAAAAAGTTCTTATCATTTCCGTTATAAAGCATTAATATTTTATTACCGTAAATACCTATAGATTTAAGCGTACCGGCAACCACCTTTGTCGAAGGGGCATCGAATTTTTCTTCATCAACTACCACAAACCGCCCATCAGCTACTCTTTTGGAAATTGCCGTATTAAGTGCTTTTCTTTTTATTCTTTTGTTAACTTTGAAATTATATTCTTTTCTGTGCGGACCAAAAGTAATACCTCCTCCGACCCAGAGAGGGGATCTCTTGGTACCCACACGAGCTCTGCCCGTGCCTTTCTGTCTCCAGGGTTTCTTACCGCTTCCGGAAACCTCACCTTTATTTTTGACCTTAGCATTATTTTGCCTTTTCTGGTGAAGATGATCCACCACAGCATAATAAAGTGAAGCATCGTCATACTCAGACTCAAAAAGGTCGCCGGATAGACTGATAGAGTCTTCTTCTTTCCCTGTATTATTATAACACTTAACTTTCACCGACATTTTTACTTATCACCTTTCTTTTCCTTATCTTCCGTTGCCTTGTCTTCCTTCTTTCCCTTCTTCTCTTTCTTCTCTTTTTTCCCTTTTTCTTCTTTAACTTCCTTATCTTCTACCTTCTTTTCTTTCTTTTCTTTAGTTTTCTCTTCTGTTTTTTCTTTCTTCTCTTCCTTGGCTTTAACTTCAACTTTTTCTTCTTTTTTTGTTTCCTTAACCTTATCTTTTACTTCCTCTATTTTCTCTTCTTTCTTGACTTCATCCTTCGATTCTATTTTCTCTTCTTTTTCCTGCTGTTCTTTGGCTTTCTCCTCTTCCAGCTTACTTTTTTCGATTTTTTCCTTAGCCATTTCTTTCCTTGCGGAAATATCGATATCTTTTTTAATTTTAATAAGAACCAATCCGTTCCCTGCACCGGGAACAGCACCCTTTACACCGACAAGGCCATTATCTTCATCCAGAATAACAACTTCGAGATTCCTAATAGTCTTTCTCTCATTACCCATCCTGCCGGGAAATTTTTTACCTTTTGTGACTCTACCCGGATAAGTGTGTGCTCCCGAAGCACCTGGAGCTCTATGAAAAGTGGACCCGTGTGAAGCGGGCCCTCCTTTAAAACGATATCTCTTAACTACACCCTGAAAACCTCTGCCCTTCGACCAACCAACAACGTCAACCCTGTCTCCCTCTTGAAGAAGTGAAACGGGTACTCGCTCTCCTATATCGAATGCTGAAGTATCATCAACTCTAAACTCTCTGATAAATTCAACCGGAGGAATCCCTGCCTTCTTACACATACCTAAAACCGGCTTTTTAGTTCTTTTTTCCTTCTTTTCCCCAAAACCCATAACATAAGCCTTGTAACCGTCCCTTTCTTCGGTTCTTCTATCGATAACGAAACATGGAGATGCTTTTATAATAGTTACCGGAACACTTGCCCCTTCTTTCGTAAAAATTCTCGTCATTCCCAATTTTTTTCCGATTAACATCTCCGTACCTCTTTCTTAGTATTTGATTTCGACTTCAACCCTTGCAGGTAAATCCATCTTCGTCAAAGCTTCCATCGTTTGCTGGGAGGGTTTATTCAAATCGATAAGCCTGTTATGGATCCTGATTTCAAATTGTTCTCTTGATTTTTTATCTACATGAGGAGAGCGAAGAACTGTATAGATTCTTCTTTTTGTCGGCAATGGAACAGGTCCGACTACTTCTGCCCCTGTCCTTTCCGCAACTTGCACAATTTCTTCTATAGAATCGTCAAGGATTTTGTGGTCGTAAGATTTCATCCTTATTCTGATGTGCTTAGCCATTTTACTCCTGTATGGTTGTTACCACACCGGCACCAACGGTTCTTCCGCCTTCTCTTATGGCAAAAC
>CAZGBM010000063.1:0-12027 GCA_964523975.1 uncultured bacterium
GGCAATAGAAAATCCGTATTTTTTTCGGTTAAACATTTTGTTGTAAGAAAGAGTTTATTTTGCATTTTTATTTGTCATTTTGCTTTTTGAATTTTGATATTTGATTTACTATAAAAAGACAGTAAGTTTGAATTTAGATGTTTTTTTGTAAAAAAAGAGGTTTGTTGATAATACTATGAAATTATTTGACTTTCCTGATTATCTGAAATTATCAGATAAAGAATGGAATAGTAAAATAGAAGAGTTATATAGTGTTTTGAATTCCTGTACTCTCTGCGGTCATAAGTGCCAAGTTAACCGCAACTATGATAAGGGAATTTGTAATGCAGGCATAGTTGCTAAAATTTCTTCGGCTTTTCCTCACTTTGGAGAGGAGAGACCTCTGGTAGGTACTCATGGCTCGGGAACTATCTTCCTCAGTAACTGCAATTGCAAGTGTGTATATTGTCAGAACTTCGATATATCTCATTTTGGCAAAGGAGAAGAAATTTCGGAAGAGGGGATTGCTGGCAAAATGCTTAAACTGCAGGAAATCGGTTGTCATAATATAAACTGGGTTAGCCCGACCCATTTTGCACCTCAGCTGGTAAAAGCTCTTTTTATTGCCAGAGGAAATGGTCTTTGTCTTCCTGTAGTGTACAACACGGGCGGATACGATTCACCGGAATTGATAAAAATGCTCTCCGGGATAGTGGACATATATATGCCGGATATAAAATACGGTAGTAACGAAAACGCAAGTAAGTATTCCGGCGCAAAACATTACTGGGATACAGTAAAGCTCTCAGTCAAAGAAATGCATTCTCAGGTGGGAGACTTGGTGACCGATAATTTTGGTGTAGCAAGAAGAGGTCTGATAATTCGTCATCTTGTTTTACCAAACGATATTACGGGGTCGGATGAGGTATTAAATTTCATCGCAGAGGAAATATCCAGAGATTCGTATGTAAATATTATGAGGCAATACACTCCGTACTTTAAGGCTTCGGAATATAAGGAACTCGCAAGAGGAATAATGGAGGAAGAATATAGGAAAGTTTTGAATAAGGCAAAAGAACTGGGATTGCGAAGAGCCACAGCCCAGCTTTAGAAAAAATTTACTACTGAGTACATAGAGAAAAAATATTAAACCACGAAATACACTAAAAACACGAAACCCGGCAACCTTTTTGAATTTGTTTTCAAAAAACACACGGAAAAAATAAATTCGCAGCGGCTTAACGTTGATAAAAAGGGATTAAAAAAATATTTTGTTATTTAAAACCCACCCCACAACTTAATTTTTTATATGTGAAAAATGAGGTGTAGGGTTGGGTTTTAAAAACTGGAATATAATTTTTTTGTTTTTTCTCTGTGTTCTATGTGTCTATGTTTGGAATTGATTTATTGCTGGGGAGAGGATGGTGGTAAAAAACTAACTTAGTAATTTACTTATAGCTTTGGATAGTTCTTCTTCGCTGTATGGTTTAATTAAATACCCTTTAAATCCATGATTGCGATAGTTTGATATAACTGGATCGTTAGGATAGCCGCTGGATACCAATGCCTTGACTTCGGGATCCAGCTCCAGCAGTTTCTTGATAGTTTCTTTGGCACCCAGACCTCCGGGGACTGTTAAATCCAGAATAACGACATCGAAAGGAGTTTTGGATTCTAATGCTTCTTGATATTTTTTCAATGCTTCTTCTCCGTTTTCCGCAAGCTCTGTCCTGTAACACATTTTTCCCAACATTTTTCCTAACGTACGCCTGATGATATTTTCATCGTCCATGAGAAGTATTTTTAAATCTGTTTTGTTCGGTTGTTCTTCTTCAAATTCTTCTTTGGGCCTTTCTTCTTGTGTTATAGCCGGAAGATAGATATAAAAGGTGGTTCCGCTTCCGAGCTTCGAATCAACCGTTATATATCCATTGTGTTTTTGGATGATTGAGTAAGTCGTAGCCAGCCCAAGACCGCTTCCTTTCTGCTTGGTTGTGAAATACGGGTCGAAAATCCTCGGCAAATGTTTTTCTGCGATGCCCATGCCTTTGTCCTCCACAGTGATTTTAACATATTTGCCTTCCTCGAGTGGTAATGTCGTTTCCTTATTTATGACCATATTTTCAAGACTGATTCTTATTGTTCCGCCTTCCGGCATAGCCTGAGCTGCGTTAATTATCAGGTTACTTATTACCTGGCTGAGCTGACTTTTATCAACCTGGACTTTCCAGATGTTTTTTGGGAAGGTGTAAAAACATTTAACGCTGGAACCTCTCAGGTTAAACTCTGCGGTTTCTTCTATTATGTTCGAAATAGAGGTTGTTTCTTTAACAGGAATACCTCCGGTTGAAAATGTAAGTAATTGTCTGGTTAAATTTTTTGCCAGATCCGTTGCCTCTTTGGCTTCATTTAAAATGTCGATTATCTCACCGTTGCCTCTTGCTTCGAGTATCGCAAGAGAAATGTTTCCTATAATACCACTCAAGAAGTTATTGAAATCATGAGCTATACCTCCAGCAAGGATAGCGATAGATTCAAGTTTCTGGATCTTTTGTCTTTCTTCTTCTGTCTTTTTTTGTTCTGTAATATCGTGTGAAAACACAAAGATATATTCCTTTTTGCCGAAAATCTGATAATTGGCGAGGATATTTACGGGATAAGAGCTTCCGTCTTTTCTGCGATAAGAAGACTCAAACATGACAGAACTGTTCTCCCTTATCTTTGTAGCGAGGTCCTTGATCTTTTTCCGGGTCATTTCCGGACAAATGCTGCTCCAATTTATAGTCGATAAATCTTCTTCGGTATAATTTAAGTTTTTGAAAAATGATTGATTCGCAAAGAGAATTTCGCCGGAGGTAGAAAGTAGCATGGTAGATTCCGATGCGTTGTCAATAGAATATCGGATAAGTTTGAGTTGTTCTTCAGTTCTTTTTCTTTTGATTACGTTATCTATCGTTGAAGGCAAGAGTTTCAGATAATTACCTTCAGTGTCTTTTATTATATAATCATAAGCATTTTCCTTCATCGATTTAACAGCAATTTCTTCGTTTCCCAGACCAGTAATGATAACTACGGGTTCATCCGTGTTTAATTTAAGAATGTCAAAAGCGTCTCCGTCTTTAAGTTTAAAATCCTGGAGTATTATATCAAATGAGTTCGAATCTAATATATCTTTGCACTGGGCGATTGAACTGGCTATCTTGACATCGTAAGGAAGTTTATTTTTGTCTGCAAAACGTTCAAATGCCTTTTGGTCAAATTTGTTATCTTCTACTAGAAGAATACGGTATCTTTTTTCTTCCATTATGGCGACTCCGATAAAGTCCAGTACATCTTGATCGTTCTGATCACTTCGACGAAATCTTTGTAATTAACTGGTTTCATCATATAGCCGGAAACCCCGAGGTTGAAACTCTCTATTTTGTCTTCATCCTCTTTCGAAGTCGTCAATACGACAACAGGAATAATTTTCAATTTATAGTTATTCTTCATAATCTTTAGAAATTCTATACCGTCCATTCTGGGCATCCTTAAGTCTAAAAGAATTAGCCCCGGTCGTTTATTTTTTCCATTCTTTAAATACTCCAGAGCCTCTTCGCCATTGTGGCTGACAGCCATCGGATTTGTGATAAGAAGGTCTTGAAAAGCTCTCTTTACGCTTTTTATATCTATTTCATCATCTTCAATCAGTAGTATGGTTTGTTTGCAATTCATATTTAATCCTCCTTTTTATTGTTTTGGCAGGGTGAAATAGAATGTAGTGCCTTTGTTAATTTCGGATTCAAGCCATATTCTCCCTTTGTATAAGTCTATTATTTTTTTTACTATGGTAAGACCGATGCCAGTACTTTTGTCTGATTCTCTTGATTCTAAAGTCTGGAATATGTCGAATATTTTCTCGAAGTACTTTTCCTCGATACCGGGTCCGTTATCGGATACGCTGAATTTCCATTCGCTTTTTTCTTCCGTGCAGCCTACCTTGATGATTCCTTTGGGTTTGTCTATGTACTTTATTGCATTGCTTAACAAGTTCTGAAAAACCTGGCTTAAACGGGTTCTATCTGCTTTATATTTTGGTAGTTTATTCTCTACCTTAATTTTTATATTGTCAGGAGGGGATAACAAATCAATTACATCTTTTAGTAACTTATTTAAATCGATTTTTTCTGCTTTTTCTTCGGTTCTTCCCACTCTTGAGTATTCAAGTATGCCTTCTATCATGTTGTTCATACGTTTGGTTCTGTTTCTAATCATTCTTAAGCTTTCCTTGCCTTTTTTGTCAAGTACTTTGGTATAATCTTCCGATATCCATTCTGCTAATTGGTTGATACCGCGAAGAGGTGCTTTTAAATCATGGGACGCGATGTATGCGAAACCTTCCAAGTCCTTTGTTCTTTCGGCAACCTTAAACTCGAGTTCACGGCCATAAGCTACTATATTTCTGACTCGGATTTCGTAAATTGAATAAGCGAACAAAATTACAAATATAATCATGGAAAACCTGAACCATATGGTTTTCCAGAAAGGAGGGGTAATAATGATTTTAAGTGAGACTCCTTTTTCGTTCCATACCCCATCGTTGTTGGAGCCTTTTACCCTGAAAGTGTATGTTCCCGGGTTTAAATTTGTATAGGTTGCCTCTCTTTTATTTTCCACATAATTCCAGTCCCTATCGAATCCTTCTAACATATACGCGTATTGGTTTTTTCCCGGAACCACGAAATTTAATGCCGCGTATTCAAAGGTAATTGCCGAATGT
This sequence comes from uncultured bacterium, assembly GCA_964523975.1. Taxonomy (GTDB): domain Bacteria; phylum Hydrothermota; class UBA3072; order UBA3072; family UBA3072; genus JAFGHJ01. The sequence continues at coordinate 4,739 of CAZGBM010000063.1, forward strand.
TTGTAGGATAAAATGATTTCTTTAGTTAAGTTAATATGTCTTTTTAGGGGCGAGTCTTTTGTCCCGATTTTAACACTCTTATTGAAGAGAAGAAATTTAGTAATTATTACTGGTGGTATGTATGGATTTTCCGGTAGACTGTCCGGATGAAAAATATTGAATCCGTTTCTGCCTCCAAAATACATTCTACCTTTCTTGTCTTTACAAAATGAACGTGGTCTAAATTCATCTCCCTGGAGCCCATCACTGATGTCGTAATTCTTGAAAACCAGATTTTTAGGACGATTTATTCCGTTTACGAATTTTGATATCCCCTTGTTAGTACTTATCCACAGATTTCCATGATCGTCTTCCAATATTCCATTGATTTGATTGTTTGGTAGGCCATGTTCCTGATTGTAATGGCTAAAAGTGCTGTCTTCCCGGTTAAATACATTCAGTCCCCCAATTGTGCCTATCCATAAGTTTTTCTTACTGTCTTCGAAAAACATATTGGCGCCGTCGTAACTAATACTTTTAATATCGTTTCTATCATGCGAAAAATGTATAAATCTTTCTGCCTTTTTATCGAACAACTCGACTGTCATACTTGAAGACAACCAGATTTCACCGTAGCTGCTTTCTAATAGCGTTCTTACCCAGTCATCTGTTATGGTATTTTTGTCGTTATCGATATTTATGTACCTTTTGAAAGTTTTGTTTTTATAATCAAATAAATTTAATCCTCCACCCATGGTGCCTATCCATAAATCGCCATCATGATCCTTAAGTATGGCGAACATATTGTCGCTTCCAATGCTTTTGTTGTTATTTGGATCATATTTAAAACGGGTAAATGTATTGGTTTTTCTATTGAATAAATTTAATCCTCCGGCCCAGGTTCCGATCCAGAGGTTGCCTCTGCTGTCTTTTTCAATAGCGCATACATAATTGGACCCAATGCTTTTATTGTCGTGCGGATTATGAACGAAACGTTTAAATGTTTTATTCTTTTTGTCGAACAAATTCAAGCCGTTGTCGGTGCCAATCCATAAATAGTCGTCTTCATCAAGGAGTGCATTAACGAAATTGTTGCTTAGGCTGTTGATGCTGTTTTGTTCTTGTTTGTAATGTTTGAATTTTTTTGTTAATTTATTATACATATTTACGCCATCTCCATAAGAGCCTACCCATATAGTGCCATTGCAGTCTTCATAAAGAGAATATATAGAATTATATGAAAGGCTGGTATTATCATCGGGATTATTTACATAATGGTGAAAAACACAATTATTTTCTTCGAAAGTATTTAAATCGATAATGTTCAGTCCTCCGTTTTGGATGCCGATCCATAAACGGTCTTCTTTATCCCCCTTAAGAGCTAAAACAAAGCCGCTGCTTATACTTGCTTCGTTGTTAGGGTTGTGCTTATAATTGATAAAAGTGCTTTTTTCGGGCGCATCTTTGTTATATTTCAATAAACTTAAACCGGATTGAGTTCCTACCCATATTCTATTTTTACTGTCTAGACATAACGCTTGGATATTACTGTGGGCTATGCTGTTTCTGTCGTTTTCGTTATTTTTGAAATGGGTAAATTTGTAGGTTAGCGTATCCAGCAGATTTAATCCGTCTGAGGATCCGATCCAAATATTACCGCTACTGTCCATTAAAATACTGGTTAGGTCGTCACTGCTTATTCTGTCGGGATTGGTTTCCTCGGGTAGAAAAGAAATAATACTATCATTTTCAGGATTATATAAAAATAGTCCGCTGTTACGACTGGTCATGAAAATGCTTCCGTCTTCAAGTTCCAGGAAATCGGCGATTCTTTTTCGTGAAAGTTTAGTATTATAGATAAAACGGTCATTTTCCCGGTCGTAAAGATTTAATCCGTTTTCCGTCCCTACCCATAAATTTCCGCTTTTGTCTTCATATATAGATTCGATGGCATTATTACTGATACTATTTTTGTCTTCGGGGTTGTTTTTATAAACTGTAAAGCTATAACCATCATATTTGTTTAATCCTTCATTTGTACCGAACCACATAAACCCGTATTTATCCTGGCATATAGATTTTACCCAGCTTTGCGACAGTCCGTCCTGCGCTTTCAGGTGCGTAAACTCAATTTGAGGTCGGCGCGCGTATGTGCTGATGCATTGTAATAATATAATTATTGAAAATAACCTTTTAAGTATATTTGACATCATTTTTGTTTGGGCAGGGTGAAATAGAAAGTGGTTCCCTTGCCGATTTCCGATTCAACCCATATCCTCCCTTTGTATAAATCTATTATCTTTTTTACTATAGTAAGACCAATGCCTGTGCTTTTCTCCGATGGTACCGAGTCTAAAGTCTGGAATATTTTGAATATTTTCTCGAAGTGCTTTTCTTCTATTCCAGGTCCGTTATCGGATACGCTGAATTTCCATTTGCTTTTTTCTTCCGTGCAGCCTATCTTGATGATTCCTTTGGGTTTGTCTATGTACTTTATTGCATTGCTTAACAGATTTTGAAAGAGCTGGGTTAAACGTATTCTATCTGCTTTATATTTTGGTAGTTTATTCTCTACCTTAATTTTTATATTGTCAGGAGGGGATAACAAATCAATTACATCTTTTAGTAACTTATTTAAATCAACTTTTTCCGGTTTTTCTTCGGTTCTTCCCACTCTTGAGTATTCTAATATACCTTGAATCATATTGTTCATCTTCACGCTTCTTTCTATAAGCATCGTGAGATTTTCTTTGCCTTCTTTATCAAGCACGTTAGAGTAATCTTCAAATATCCAATTTGATAATTCATTTATACCTCTAAGAGGTGCTTTTAAATCATGGGATACTATATATGCGAAGTCCTCCAATTCCTTGTTGGATTTATTTAATTCGTTTGCCTTCGCGGCTATTTGCTTATTTGCATTTTCTAAATCTTGTGTTCTCTCTGCAACTTTGATTTCAAGTTCACGTCCGTATGCTACGATATTCTTTACTCGAATGAGGTGAATTGCATAAACGGCTAAGATTGTCAAAACCATTATAAAAAACCTGAACCACAGGGTTTTCCAGAAAGGAGGGGTGATAATAATTTTAAGCGAAGCTCCTTTTTCATTCCATATACCATCGTTATTGGAACCTCTTACCCTGAGTATATATGTTCCCGGGTCTAAATTTGTGTAGGTTACCTCTCTTTTGTTTCCGATATAATTCCATTCTTTATCAAATCCTTCCATTTTATAAGCATAGCTGTTCTTATCGGGTTGGGTATAATGCAAAGCGGCAAACTCTATTGTAAGTACATTGTTCTTATGTGAGAGAGTAATTTCTGATGTATGGTTTATCGATTTTGGAATTATTACATCCCCGTTTATTTTTTCGCCAATTTCAACTGATTTATTAAATAATTTTATATTGGTAATAACTACATTAGGAAGTAAGGAGTCTGCTTTTATGCTATCAGGGTAAAAGGCATTAAAACCGTTTTGACCTCCAAAATATATTCTTCCATTTTGATCTTTAAAATAAGCATTGTGCCAGAATTCATTGCTTTGTAAGCCGTCACTTTCATCATAATTGGTAAATGAACCTTCTGAGATATTAAATTTCGAAATACCATTTGTGGTGCTAAGCCATAAGTTACTATTATCATCTTCAACAATACCTGTAATACCTTCACTTGGTAATCCGTCATTCATGTGGTAGGAATAAAATTCCAATTCGCTATCCTTACCTATGTTACTAAAATTGTTATCTTTTTTTATGACTTTGTTTAAACCACCGGCTGTACCAATCCACATTGTTCCTGACTTATCCTGACAAAAAACATTAATAGTGCTATTGCTTAAGCTACTTTTATTTCCTTCTTCATAATTATAATTAATAAATTCAGGATTTAATTTGTTTTTTTCTTTTGCTGACAAAATACTTAATCCCTCACCGTGTCCCCCTATCCAGATGTTTCCGTAATTATCTTCTGAAATTGCCCAAATAATATTGTCACATAAACTTAACGGATTGTCCGGATTATTTTGGAAATATGTAAACTTGTTAGTTTTATCACTATACCTCCAAAGACCTCTGCCCCATGTACCGCCCCAGATTGTTTCCTCGCTATCTTCATAAATAGAAAAGGTCCAGGGGGCAGTTTTGAATCTTTTTATAGTAGGTATTTCATTTGTTCCAAATTCTTCAGGAATAATCTTTGAAATCGGAGTGTTAGAGCTTCCCAGCCAAACCTCTCCATTTTTTCTTTGTACCAGGCAAAGAACACTATTGCCGGCGATTGTGTTATTATCTTTGGGATCATGTTTATAATGTATAACTTGTGGTTCTTTATTATCCCGGAAAATGAACCTGTTTACTCCCCCGTTCAAATCAACACCAATCCATAATTCATCAGGTTTCCTGCTGTGTATTGAGGATATAACATTCCCGCTCAGTGTATTTTTCTTTCCGAGTATAGATTTAAAGTGGTGGAATTGTTTTCTATGTAGATTATATTTACATAAACCCTGGCTAAAAGTACCGATCCATAATATACCCGAACGGTCAATGAAGAGAGAATAAGTAGTATTATCGCTTATTGAGTTTAAATCGATTTGGTTATTTGTAAAATTGATTAGGCGGTTTTCCTTTTTATCATATTGGAATAGACCTTTTGATTCAGTGGTTATCCAGATTTGATTTTTATTATCAATTAGTACATGATTTCTATTATTGGGAGTTACATTTATTTTACCTAATGCAGCTCTTTTGTAGCTTTTAGTTTTATCATCATAAACGAGTTTTATTATCCCGTTTTCAGTTGTTCCCAACCAAAGATTTCCGTCCTGATCTTCACTAATTGAGATTTTAGGACATGTACTAAGTACTGTATTGGTTTTACGGAATTTGTTACTTTCTCTGTCAAAATAATATAAGTAATCTGCAAATAATAATAATTTCCCATTTCTATCTTCGTATGCTCTTGAGAAAGGAGTGGTGTTCGATGGAAAATAAAACCGTTTGAAACTGATAGTCTTTTTATCTCCTACTTTTTTTTCAACAACTAAATTAAGGGCATTACTTGTGCAAATCCAGATATCACCGGATCTGTCCTGCATAACATGATGCACTTCATTACTGCTAATGCTTGTTGGATCATCCGGATTATGCACATATCTTATGAATTTTTCGGTTTCGGGATTAAATCTATTAAGACCGGCATTTCCATTGTTAACCACCCAGATATATCCTTCATTATCTTCGTATAAATAAATTGCTCCATTATAGCTTAAACTGGTGCTGTCATCATTGATTTTTTTGTATACCTTAAAATTATAACCATCGTATTTATTAAGGCCATCATATGTAGCAAACCACATAAATCCTTTTTTATCCTGGATTATATAATTTACGGTTGATTGGGATAAACCATTTTTGATTGTAATTCTTTCAAAAGTTGCAGAGGTCGTTTGCGAATAAATGGTTACGTTTAAAAAAAATAAAGAATAAACCGCAACAACGAAAATTATCTTAATTAAATGATTGATTTCTTTGATATTATTGTTTATTCTTTTCGTTAAATAATTCGGCATTTTAAATTCTCTTTATTGTTTTGGAAGCGTAAAATAGAATATGGTGCCCTTGCCTAATTCACTTTCGAGCCAAATCTTGCCTTCATATAAGTCTATTATTTTCTTAACTATGGTGAGGCCTATACCTGTACTTTTACCCGTAGGATCCGGTTGTAAAGTCTGAAATATTTTAAATATTTTTTCGAAATATTGTTCTTCTATACCGGGACCATTATCGGATATACTAAATTCCCATTCTCCTGCTTTTGACGCGCATCCTACTTTTATAATACCCTGGGGTTTGTCTAAGTGTTTTATTGGGTTACTTAGAAGATTTTCAAAAAGTTGGGTCAAGCGGGTACTGTCTGCAGTATATTCAGGTAGTTTATTCTCTACCGTAATTTTTATATTGTTAGGAGGGGATAACAAATCAATTACATCTTTCAGTAACTTATTTAAATCAACTTTTTCTACTTTTTCTTCGGTTCTTCCCACTCTTGAGTATTCTAATATACCCTGAATCATATCATTCATCGGGGTTTCAATAGAAAACAAACCTTCAGGGGTACCTATTAGAAATTTATTGTTAGTATATTTAAGCATCTCGTTTTCAATAAAAGTGTATGGCAAGTTGTCGCTCTCTTTAATTATAAAATCGACGGATTTGTTCTCATGGTCTAAAATTATTAGATCGTGTACAGTCGTTACGTAGAATTTTCCGTCGTCCATTTCCAGCATATCGTGTACATATCGATCATGAAGATGAACATAAGGTGTGAATTTATCAAGCTCGCGGTTGTAAATATTAAGTCCATAATGTGTTCCGACCCATAGATTTCTTTTTTTGTCTTCATATATAAAAGTGACTAAATTGTTGGTGAGGCTTTTTTTGTCTTTAGGATTATTTTTGTATACGGTAAAATTATAGCCGTCGTATTTATTTATTCCGTTATTTTCTGTCACAAACCACATATAGCCATAACTGTCTTTGTATATTTGTTTCACCCAGTTGTGCGATAGTCCGTCCTGCGCTGTTAAATGCCTGAATTCAATCTGTGGTCGCCGAGCATGTATGCTGGCGTATTGGAATAATATAATTACAAATAATAACCTTTTAAACATATTTAGCATCTTTTTCTTTCCTTATATTCATAAAAAAATCATTCCAAAATGTAAGTGACTGATTATCAGAACTTTAACTTTTAAAAATAAGGAAATCTGCGAATATTAGTAAAAATTATTTTACAAAATTCCCTTTTTATTGTTTTGGTAGGGTAAAATTAATTTAGGGTGACCGGTTTATCAACAGGTGGATTTCGTGTTTGTCTGTACTCCAGAGCTGCTAAAATGTAAAAATCAAATATCGAAATGGAAAATGACAAATCAAAGTTCAAAAAAAAATTAGCCACAGAGACACAGAGAACACAGAGCCTCACCACACCCAGTTTTTTCTTTTCTGTTTTAAACATCCAACCGCCTAACGACCCATTGAACTAATTAAAAAAGAAACAACAAATTACCATAATAACACAAATGCTTTTTTTGTTATTGTTAGAGTGTGGGTGTGTTGGTGGGTTGAAAAAACAGGTCAACGAACTAACCGAACAACGGATCAACTTTGTTAGTCATTTTGCTTTTTAATTTTTGATATTTGATTTATTGTAGGGGCTTGACAAAGAAAGGTATTATATTATATTAACGGACGGGCAGTAGCTCAATTGGGAGAGCGCCTCCCTCGCACGGAGGAGGTCGGCGG
>CAZGBM010000064.1:0-11477 GCA_964523975.1 uncultured bacterium
TCGTGGTTTCGTTGGTTTGTTAGGTCGTGAGTTCGTTGGATCGTTAAAACAAAAAAATAAATCCTGTAAATCTTGTTAATCCTGTCTAATTTATTGTTAGGATGTTAGGAGGTTGGGAAGTTAGGAAGTAAAAAATCTACAAGTTCTACATGTCCTACATGTGAATTAAGGTTACGGGTTTCGCGTTTCGAGTAAAAAATAATAATAAAAATTTTAGTGTGTTTAGTGTATTTCGTGGTTAAATTAAAGTATTTTTTTCTCTGTGTTCTATGTGAGTTTTGTTTTCCTCTGTGTCCTCTGTGGTAGATTTTAATAGTTGTATTCTTTTGTGTGGTTTAGATTTTAAGAGTTATAAACAAAAATAAAAAAAATTCGAGTAACTGGGGATAAAACGTATTTATTTTAACGGAGTTTTTTGGGCTTTTCCTTTTCTTTTTCCTTCTCTTTTTTCTTTTCTTTTTCTTTTTCCTTTTCCTTTTCTTTCTCTTCGGGAGCTGCCGTTTCGCTTCCGAGATCATTCGATAAGGCAACGGGTTCAGGGTTGTAGGTGCTCACCTGCCACTGGTCCATTTTTTCGTCTCTGTCTATATCGTTGCCTCTTCCGACTGAAGCTATCCCGTAGGCGTAAAAGTAGTGTTCGTTATCGTTGTTTACCCAATAAATTTTGTAATCGTAGATTCTGTTGTCCGGGAAAACAAACGGCATTTCAGATAATTTAACTTCTGCAGGCGATATTGTGCCGTCGTGGTAAATTTCAAAGGTGTAGCTCTGTATGCCGGGTTTGCCCGGTGCGTAATAACCGTTTTCGACGAAAAAGACCTCTTCATATTGAGCAATAAGTCGTAGAGTGTTTTTCATTTTTTCCTGTTTGGTACGTGCCGTAATTGTCAGAAAACTCGGAACGGCTAAACTTGAAATTACTCCGATTATTACGACGACGGCCATTAATTCTATTAATGTGAATGCTTTATTGCTGTTTTTCATTTTTAATTGGATAATTTTTTTAATTCAGAAAGGGCTATTTCGCCTTTAGCGGAGAGAACCGGATGCATAGCACGACCTTCCGAATCTTTACGGTAAAGAATGAAACCCGAATCTTGTATTTTTTCATATACAATACTTTCGTCTTTAATCTCGGGGGCGACGAATTCAGGACTTAATTGTGATAGAGCTTCCGGGAATTCGTCATATTTTTCTTTGTAAGTCATCAGTAATTCATGTATGAAAAATATTCTTGTAACAATGGACGCTGTTTCTTCAACTCCCTCTTTTTTTTCAGGCATCCTGGCAGGTGCTTTCCCTCCGCTCGTATCTGACAGTATCAGGATTTCAGATATTATCAATATTATCCCTAATATAAGAATTATTGTAAACTTCCGGCTTTGTTTTTTAACAGGCTCGACGTCTAAAACTTCTTCTCCTGTACTTTCTATATCTTCCTCCAAATGTTTTATATAACAAACTCCACAATAAACTTCATCTGTTTCTTCGTCCTTATAAACAGAATCTCTTTTCGCTATAGTCTTCCCACATTCGCTGCATTTAGACATATATAATGTAATTATAATTCTTTGTATCCGCAAGTCAAGAGTTTTTTTAATTTGAAATTTTTTTGATTACATTTAATCTTGACTTTCTTATTGTTTATCTTTAATCTTACTTTATAAGGAGCCAGATGAAAGGATTTTTAAAAGAACATATTTTAGAATTGATTACTGTATGTATAGCTTTTTCGGCACTTACCGTTTCGATAAAAGTAGCTATTGATAACAGGCTCTCCAGGGGAATAATAAATAAACCGGAATTGGTTGTGAGGCTGGTCAAATTCGAAAACACCGATACTTTTTTAAAATGTTCACGGAACAGACAGCTTGTTTCATTCGAATATAACATGCAGATAAAAAACAGAGGCAGTATTGCCGCAAAAAATGTAACTTTCCCCGATAAACCTGCTCTGCCGGAATTCGGTAAAGAAAAAGTAACTTATAACGAACACCCCTCCATTACTATAGAACAGGGAGAAACGGTTTTTGCTGTTTCGGGTTTTACGATACAATTCCAATCCGAGAGGAAAGCCGTAGAGAAAATGAAATTAATTGATGACCCTTCGTGGCCGGGCATTACTTTCGAAATAGATATAAAATACGAAAGCGATCTGGAGCCCGATGTTCAATATATTAAAAAAGTAGGATTTCAAGTATCCAAGGAAGAAGCCTTATTGCTGGTAAACGAATAAGATTCTTCAAAACGAACTGCTGCCGCAATGCTATATTTTTAAATTAAAAAAAAATTTACGGTCTAAAAACGCATACCTGCCGTAAGTATAAATGTAGGGACCACACTTGATGGCTGATCATAATCACCGAAAATCAATATCACAGGTATCTCAAACCGTATGTCTGCGCCGTTAGAGAAAGCCATTCCCCCACCAAGATTAAATATGCTTCCTGCACCAGTCCCGCCTCCATCATGCATACTGCCTCCATCCCAAGGGGTACCTAAACTTATGTCATCTGGACTCCTTTCCTCCCAACCTACACTCGCCATACCAAGGCCAAAACCTGCAAGTAAAAACATTCCGGGAACACCACGCTTATAACCAAAAAGATAATTAGCCATCATAGCAAATACGAAAACATCTGTGTCTGTGGTATATTCATTGCCATATTCTTCTTCAGTTTCACTGGAAGAACTGTAAAAGGCAAGAACACCTAATTCTACAGGATTATTCGGCATATCAAGCATATAATTGACACCTCCGCCAAATGCGAGTCCTAAGTCGATATCTGTACCGATTCCTCCGCGGATACCTATTTTTGGAATTTCGGAAGAAAATATCGTAAGAGGACCGATAAATACAACAAATACAAGACAAACAAAAAAATAGTTTCCGACTTTCATTTTGTACCTCCTTTTGTATAGATAAAGTTTAATGAATTTAAACGTATTTGTCAAGTTACAATAGGTCTTAAGTATAAGACCGACCGCTGACCTACGACAGCCGACGGCAGAAAGAAATAATTGCACATGTAGGACATGTAGTCCATATAGGATTAAAAACAAAAAATAAAAACTCCAAGCACTACATTTTCTGCATGTGAAAAATTTGACATGGGATTGGATAAAACAACATAAATTTTTCCTGTGTCTCTGTGTCTTCGTGTGAGATTAATTTGGGGTTGTGGGTTAGGTTTTAATTAAACAAAAAATATTTTTTTATCTGTGTTTATCCGTGTCAATCCGTGGCTAATTATTCCTGTTTGTTCTTACTCGATATTTTTTACAGTGTAAGTGTAACTGTTCTCCAGGCTCCAATTCGCCGAAAGATGTGTCTGGATATACTGACCGCAGTTACTTCCTATATTGTTTTCTTCGAGCGCTCCTATGCTTTCTATGGTTTCGTAACTTGCTTTTTGAAGTTTGTTTATTAACCCTTTTGCTTTTCTCTTATTGCCGGGCTCGATAAAAGAAGAAATTTTGTTCTTTACTGCTTTATAGGTTGGATTTACAGGAGTTATTTTAAGCAAAAATTTTTTTGGGTCGAAATAATCTAAAAGTATCGAAGGTTCAACAGGATTGTCTTTCGTCAGGGCGAAATTCAAGGTTATCTTTCGCCTTCCTTCCTCATAGAATTTTTCTCCGTATCCGGATATCTTTTTGAAATCCCATTTTTTTACAGGTATTAATTTATCTCTTAATTCTTTATCGGTTGTGTGTATCGAAAACTGAAGCTGAAAATCTCTTCCTCGGTAGATGTTTTTTCTGATGTATAGCAGTTTTTCGAAAAATTTATCTGACCCTTTAGGTGCAATCGTGGATACACAGGGCAAGAGCCCCGGAGCATTATAACGATACGGAAGTTCGGATAAAACTTCTATTACGGAAGGGTTAAATGCAGGTTCACCAACTCTTGCAAACTGGACTTTGAATTTCTCTACCGGTATATCTCCGTCCGGGAATCTTTTTTTGATTAGAAAATCTATCTGATCAAAAATCTCATCTTTTGAAAGTTTGCCTTTGTAATTAATTCCACAATCGCAAAAAGCACAGCCGACAGGACAGCCGAAAAGAGACGAAACTATCAAAACCCATTTTTTTTCGCGTGGAACAGTCGGCTCGACCGACTCGACAAACTCGACATAATAGTTATCTCTCATTTTGCCAAGATATACGACCGCGAGGTCATCTCTGCCAATTGTGGCAATAACTTTCATTTTTTATCCTCATCTATTTTCCTGTATATTTTCATTGCCGTTTTTATCGCGTCTCCTGTTGCTATAGCGGTCTGTCTGAAAAAATCGTTTTTTACATCTCCGGCAAGATATATTCGATTATTTTTTATTCCCGGGGAGAGGAAATTAAGACAGGGCTCTCTGCCAATTGCAAACAAAAGATAGTCTGCTTCGATATTCATAACTCCTTTCGGTGTAATACATTCAAGCATAATAGCATGCCTGGAGGGCGCAATCTTTTGTATTTTTATGTTTTTTTTATAAATAATATTAGCTGATTTTTCGACTCTTTCGAGCAGGATTGGAATACACTTTGTGTTTTTGTTCCTGTTCAGGATTATGACTTCATTGTGTTTTTCTAAACTAAGAGCGTAGTCAAAAGCCGCATCTCCTGCTCCGACGATAGTAACTCTTTTATTTCGCAAACTTCGGAGAGGATACACCTCGTAGAAAATTTTTGTATTTAATTTATCCGGAATAACACAGTGGCTAAATTTTTTCGGTTTTGTTCCGGAGGCTACCACTACAAACCTCGAATTAAAAGAATTTTTTTTTGTTGTAATTCTGGAATACTTTCCTCGAAAAGATAGACTTAAAACTTCTTCAAAAAACACTTTGATTTTTTGTTCTTTAAGTTGTTCTTTCAGAAGTTTTGTCATTTCCAGACCCGAAATACCTTTTGGGAATCCCGGATAATTCTCTACTAGATTCGCGTTTACCAGTAAACCGCCGAGGTTTTCTTTTTCGAATATAATTGGTTTTATTCCACACCGGGCTAATTGAACGCCGCAGGAAATCCCGCAAGGACCTCCTCCTATTATGATTACGTCTTCAACTTTCATATTTTGATAAGCGTGCAAAAATTTCATCCAACAAGACAGGAATGGCACAAGCATAAGATAAATTCATAATGGTTGCCATATGATGCTCTTCGTTATAAGTAGCAGTTCCGTCAATCGTAAAGAAAACCTCAACACCCCTGACGAAAGCGCTTCTTGCAGTCGTTTCGCAGCAAATATTAGTCATAACCCCGCAGATGACGAGCTGACTGATGTTTTTTTTATGAAGGATTTCTTCCAGAGTAGTATCGTAGAAGGCATCGTACTGGTGTTTTTCGATTCGGATTCCGCCGTAAGATTCTAAACTTTCGGGAAGATGACTTTCGGGGCTGCCCTCGCCAAGTAAATCCGGCCACCATTTCCCCATTATACCCGCGTTTTCTTCAGTGTTGGAATGGAGCGTAAAAATTACGGGAAGTCTTTTCGCCTCATAAAGAGATATGAGTTTTTTAACGCCGGGTAAAATTACCTCGGCACTGGGGATGTAAGCATGTGAAGATGGTTCAAGAAAATATTTCTGCATATCTATTATCATTAAAGCTGATTTTTCAGGCAAAAGTTCAATATCGTGATAGCTTCTGAGTTTTTCTACCTGTTCAAGCATTTCTTTTGCTTTTAGCTTTAAGTTTTCTTTAGTAAAATATTGTTTTTTCATGACTGTTTCAGTTCTAAAATATTCTATTTTAAATCTATGTCAACAACCTATGTTAGTAATTAGTATATTAGTAAATTGGTGAATTAGTAAAAACTCAACCCACCGCCCATAAAATTTTTTACATGTAGGATATGTAGAACTTGTAGTTTTTTAGTTTTAATTAAATCCTAACCCCAAAATCCTAAATCCTGTTTGTTGCCTCGAGACTGGCGACTAAAGACTTGCAGTGCTCCGCACTACGAGGCTTGACTTTGGCTTTTTTAAAATTATCATCTAATCTAAAGGGGAAAATGGATTTAAGAATTTTATTAATTAATCCAAACACTTATAAAAGTCCACCTGTTCCACCAGTAGGGTTGGAGTATTTAAGTAGCGCGTTAAAAAAGCATAACTATAATTATTGCGATATCATGGATCTTACTTTCACCGAAAAACCTTTAGAAGAAATAAAGTATATACTCGGCAATAAATCATACGATATTGTCGGATTTTCAATAAGAAACATTGATTCCTGTCTTTTCTTTAATAATGAATTCTTTTTAGACGGATTAAAAAAAATGATAGAATGTATAAAAGTTTATAATATTCCTGTTATTCTGGGCGGTTCCGGATTTTCTGCTACGCCCGGTGAAATATTAGAATACTTGAAAGCCGATTTTGGAATAATTGGTCCGGGAGAAATAGCTTTTCCATATTTTTTAAAACTCTGGCAATCAAATCAACTGAATAAAAAAATAATGAACGGCTGGGATTACGGATTGGACGATGGACTTGAGATGGTAAGAGCGAAAGAAGTAAAATATAGTCGCTATATAGAAAATGGCGGAATCGTTAGTTTTTCAACTCATGTAGGATGTTCTAATGGATGTCCATATTGTATTGAGGCAAACAAGCCGGTTTATTATAGAAAAATAACCGGTGTAATAAAAGAGATTGAATTTTTAGTAAAGCAAGGTTATGACTATTTTCATTTATGTGATAGTGAGTTCAACGAGAATTTAAGCTACTCTAAAAAAATTTGTGAAGCCATAATTGAAAGTTCATTGGATTTCAAATGGACTTTATATATGAAACCCTCTCCTTATGATGAAGAACTATTTCGATTGTTACGTAAAACCAATGTACATCTTATAACTCTTTCGGTTGATAGTGATGAAACCATTCAATCACAAAATAATTATTCTTACGATGATTTAGAGAAAATAGTGCAATATTGCAAAAAATATAATATAGATTTGGCAATCGATTTACTAACGGGATACCCTGAAGAATCACTTCAATCTACTAAGAAAGTGATTGGATTTTTCAAAAAAAATCGTCCCAAAACAGTGGGGATAAATTTTTATTATCGGTTAATTAAAAATACAAAATTATCTAATCTAATAAAAGAAAACCCGATTATGCAAAAACAATTAACAAGACCATACTCAAAAAAAGAAGATTATTTAATACCGATTTTCTATAGCCAGTACAAGAAAGAAGATATCGAAGAATTAATTCGTGATGACAGTTTATTTAAAATTCCGGGAATAGCTCCGGGAGTAAATTATCAACAGGAATAAGTTATTAAAAAATTTTCAAATTAAGTAACCGTCCAAAGGAACTGGTTGACTTTGATGTTTTGCATCTTATAATAAAGTAATGAAACATTCACTGAAAACCGGTCTTAGTTTCGGGTTGACCTCGGCAATAATAACAACCCTCGGGTTGATGGTTGGCATTTATTCCGGTACTCATTCGCGTCTCGCGGTAATCGGTTCGATACTTATTATTGCGATTGCGGATGCTTTTTCTGATTCCCTCGGAATTCATATCTCTGAAGAATCGGAGAACAAACACACACCCAGAGAAATCTGGGAATCTACTTTATATACCTTCATGAGTAAATTTGTTTTTGGGATGACTTTCGTAGTGCCTGTCATTATCTTTGAGCTTCAATTGGCAGTTATAATAGCCGGGATATGGGGGATCCTGCTCTTGGGTGTTTTCAGTTTCTATCTGGCGAGGAATGAAGGAACTTCTCCCTGGAGAGTAATATCCGAACATATTTTTATTGCCTTGATAGTAATATTTATAACTCACTTTGTTGGTTTATGGATTGGAAGAGTCTTTGTTGATTAGATTGTCTTTATAATTAGATTCTGATGCGGCGAAGCCGCTAATTCGTTGGCAAAAGTTTATTGGCAACACTAAAGATATTGTAGTTTTTCCCCTTGCTGTTAAAAGGAAAAACTTTCTACAATTGGGAGTGTTTCATGGAAAAGAGATATTTCCAGAGCAATGAATTTTTTGTTAGAGAATCAGGTTATTCCAATATTTACCGTTCCTAAAAGGCCCTTCACCCAAGCTTCAATAGAGGGAAACAATTCAGTTTTTTCCAAGAAGTTCTGGAACAGAATAGATTTCAAATCTATAGAGGAAGTTGACGAAAAGATAGAATGGTTCAATAAAGCGTCTATCGAATATTTAGGTTACCACCAACCAGAAGAGAAAAAGACCAAAAAAGAAGGATTTATTCCTAAGGTTTATTTAATCCGCCAGGTGGAAGAAGATAAAGAGAAGAAAGGAGGTTTTATTAATGTCTTGAATGAGATAATCCATTTGCCAAAATCATACATCAAGTATTACGTATTAGCAGAATGGAATTTAAAAGAAGAACGAATTTATATACGATTTGAAAAAGAAAAGGAGTCCGAGATAATAGAAAATATACCTTTCAGAATAAACCCAAGATCAAAGGAAAAATGTCAAAATATTTTGAAAATTTAAACACTTCAAAAGTAGGGTGGCCTATTTTCATTTGGCACATAACCGGTAGGATTTGGTAAACGGAGTTTCGAGTTGCGAGTCAAAACAAAACCCAATCCACAATTTTTTTACATGTAGAGACTGTAGAACTTGTAGTTCTTTGTTTTTAACTCTATAAGGACTACATGTACTACATGTGCAATTATTGTTTTTCTGCCGTCTCCAGGCATCCGTCTTTTTATTTGCCGACCAACGCACCAACGGTCTAACAGACCAATATATTTAAATTTATCTACTCAATCATTCATTTAGAAACTTCTACTTTCGAAGCAAGATGTATTTTTATCCAAAATTCTTTCTCTTGAGATTTGCCCATCTCTCCTCCCGGTGGCGGTCCTCCCGGCATTCCTCCTCTACCTCCAGGAGGCATACCCCCTCCTATCTGTTCGTTCACCATATTCATTCCTCCAGGCGGTCCACCTTCCGGTCTTTCACCTCGCATGCCTTCGGGTTTTCCTCCACCTAATAGTTCAAGACAAACACTTATTATATCTTTGGGGTCGGCCCCAACAGCAAAACTTTCCAATCTCTTTATCCTTAACGGTATTTTCAACTCATATACAAGAGTACCATTTGAAATACCGTATTCTATTGCGGGACCGTTTGTGCCATCTTTCGAAATAAAATCCGCATCGCCGTCTTTATTTATTACGGCAAATTTTTCTCTTTCGGTAGGGCGATTATCTTCCGGGAAATCAGCCCTCTCGCCTCCAAAAGGCTTCTCCGGTCGCGTTGAATCTCTCATTTCGGAAAATTCGGGTCCTCCTCTGAAAAATAATCCTCTTTTTTTATCTTTTCCGCCGGTACTGTCTATCCAAAGTTTTACCCCCGTCATTTTTATCTGTCTTGCCAAACGTAAGTTTCTTGAATAGAAAGCAGTATAAAGGTAATCATTATCATTGCATATTTTGAAGTTGAAGACGCCGTTATCATCGGCAGAGACGATCGGGATTTCTTCCCAGTCGCCGAGAGAGCCATCGATGTTTATATCTCTTTTCAGCCACACGCTTTTGATTTCAGACATTTTGTCAGAGCATCCGAGGATAAAAACCAGAGCCGAAATTGTAATAAGAATCCACACTTTCTTCCGGTAACTTTTTTTAAACATAAATTCCTCCTTTATTATTAACCGGTTTAAACAAATTTCCGGACGTCTTTGTCTCAAAGTACGACCCACCCATTTGACTTATAGTTCCATATTACAATTACTTAATACTATAAGGCGCTTTTTCCCCGGTTACAAAAAATCTACTTTGATTTTGTTTTTTTGAAAATTAAATATCAGAAATCAAAATGACAGATGAAAATGTAAAATTATCTCTTCTTATAACTGTAAAAAGCGAAAAACTACTCGTGTTATTTGTGCGATTCTTTGTTTCACTTTTTTTATTTTTGAATTTTGATTTATATTTCTTCATTCTGGTATTCGATTTTTACATTTCGGCGATTTTGCCGACTATGTGCTATATTTTAATGTGTTAAAGAGGTTAATTGCGGAATAGTGTAATTGTTAGTATAATAATGGAACCGATAGGAAACCCGGCAGGTCTAACCAATAAAAGGAGGATTAATGAAAAAGAAATATATTTTTATAATATTGCCATTATTGTTTTTTACCGTATTCGCCGGATGTGACCGGGAACCCCCCAAAAGAGGTTTCTTGAGACCTCACCATAAGGAAGGCCATCCAGGAAGAGGGCCTGAAGATATTTCCATATTCGGACCTGGCAGGTTCGATAAAATGGCAGAGGATTTGAATTTATCGAAAGAGCAGCTCGATACATTGAAAAAATTCGAGAGAGAAATCATGAAAAAGCACTTCGAGATGAGAAAGAATAGAGAACAGGAAGAAAATATCAAAGCAAAAATTACCGAGATGGTCAGAAAGGATTCTTTATCAAAAGAAGAGATTTTGGAATTCATGAATAAGTTACATTCGCTCGGAGAAGAATGCAGGATGGAAACGGATAGTTTTGTGGCAGAAAGATTAGCTAAAATGCATTCTATTCTTACAGAAGAACAGAGAGAAAAGCTGGCAAAGAAACTTGAAGAATTCAAACCGAAAAGAGAATTCGAGCCCGAGAGAGATAGAAAGTAACTATGAATCCCGAGGCTTTTGCCTCTATTGTTGAGGAAACAAAAGGCATTGTTTTGAAAGCTGTGAGGAAAACTTTATTTTCCGAATACTATTATGCGATAGATGATGTCGTTCAGGAAACTTATATCAGAGCGTATAGAAGTCTGGTAAAAAATAAATTCAGGGAAGAATCAAAGCTGTCTTCATGGTTATATACGATTGCGAGAAATGAATCTGTAAGAATGAATGAAAAATTAAAAGGCGGAGAGAGAAGAAGAGAAAAATATGCTGAACGACATATAGAATACCTTGAAAGTAGTAATGTAAACAACATTGAGGATAAAATGGAAAAAGATAATTTAATTAAAAAAATAAACCAGGCCGTGAAAAAGCTTCCGGAAAAATATGAAGATGTGATTGATTTATATATAAAAGGATTCAACGAAAAAGAGATTGCAAATTTCCTTTCGATTTCCCGCGGCACTGTCAAATCAAGAATACACCGCGGGAAGGAGAAATTAAAGGAAATGTGTAATAAGGAGGAAATCTATGTATAATTTAAATGATGAAATAAATAAAAGAATGCAGCAAAAATCCTGGAGTGAAGATATAGCAAGAAAAGTCGTTTGGGAAAAATCCAGAAGGGCAAAAAGAAAACTGACTCTAACCGGTTCTTTATTTATGGTTTTCTTTCTGTTCTTTGTTATCGGTTTTAACGTTTCTCGAATCAGGTCCGAAGGCGCTTCCTGGGATAGTTACATTATGTCTGCAGTTACCGAAAGCATAAACACTGAAATTCCCCAGGATGTGGTAGAGTTTATTTCATATTCTTTTAATGGACAATAAGAATTAGCCACGAAGGCACC
>CAZGBM010000065.1:0-10715 GCA_964523975.1 uncultured bacterium
AGGATTTGGGATTTTGGAGTTAGGATTTAGCAAAAACAGAAAAACTACAGTATCTACATGTTCTACATGTTAAAAAAATTTAGGATGTGGGTTGGGTTTTAAACGATCAAAAATCTTGTGATAATCTTGTGTAATCTGTGTTTTATAAGTGGGGATGAGTGTTGTCATCGGCTGTGGAACTCTACTACATCCCCTTCCGTTAAAACCTCTTCGGGACTTACCTGTCTGGGATTATTTTCTCCCCTCCATAGCCATGTGTACTTCATTCTGTCTGCAAAATCTTTGTGTATTTGATAAGCCGCATCCAGCACTGTTGCACCTTTCTTAAGAACAACAGGTTCGGTAAAATCCGCTTCTTTTCCCGGAGGTTTAGTGTATATTCTTATATAGTTAAGAAAATTATAAATGTTTTTTTTCAGGTCTTCCACGTCGGAATTCAAATCGAACCCTACAAAATCAAGTCTATCACCATATTTTTTACGTAAGGTCTCAAGGTTTTCCTTATCACTTCTGGAAACTATTATAAAACCAAGCTTTTTTAACAACTCATCCCCCTTATAATAATCTCTTGATTCGAGAAAAATTAAGCCTTCTTCCAATCTACCTAAAAGCAAATCAAGTTCTTTCAGGGGATTCGGTAAACTTCCGTCTATCATACCTATAAGAACATCACTGGTTCGCCCGAGAGCAAGCAGCCAGGGTGGATGAAAATTTTCATACAGGGGCGGCGTATCGACCAACTGTATCTGCACATTTTCAAATTCAATCATTCCCACATTGGGTTTTTGAGTCGTAAAAGGGTAGATTGCGACTTCAGGTCTTGCATTTGTAAGTTTAGAAAGTACCGTTGATTTGCCGGAATTAGGGGCTCCCATAAGCACCACCTGAGCTATCCCCATCCTGGGAACATGACGGATATCGAGACGTTGTACTTGCGGTCTCTTTTTCGCATCTTTCTTCAGCTTGGCAATTTTGCCGTTCAATTCCGCCCGCAGACCATCGGTCCCTTTATGTTTGGGCATTACCGCGAGCATTTCTTTAAATATAGAAATCTTTTCTTCCGGAGTACTCGCAAATTTCAATTGCTCTTCTATCTTATGATAAATCTGAGGTAAATTTGCCGGCATAATTAATTGACTAATTTACGAATCAATCATTTCACCAATTTATTATTCGATCGGTTCGAGCCATACAGCCATATCTTTTCCGATTTTCAAATGTGCATCTTTCAAGATTAGTTGACCGTTCGTCAGCTCTATTTCCATATCATTCGAAAAATTTCCTGTCCAGGTATCATAATATCTCATTAAATAGCTTATATTTCCCGTCTCTTCTATATTCAACACAAGATCGGTTTTCACTTCCTCGCTTGAATTTCGGAGCCATATAAATAAATCGCTACCGGATTTAAGACCCATAGTTTCGATTCCTGCATCGACACTGCTCGCGGCGATTTCCCCAAGAATATCGTCATTACCTACCAGCATCAACGAGGAAAAATCGGATGCCACTTTCAAATGGAAATAATGATTATAATGATAATGCCATTCCCACCACCAGCTCAAAGGCAATACCGGCGTGGGAGAGAACATTCCCCGCCAGAGGCCATTATGCAGTTCGATCTCATACAATTCGATAGGGTAATCTTTACCCGGGCCTTTATCACCCATAGCAAATTCACCTACAACGTCCGGTTTTTTGAATTTTTCGACATATTTTAAAATACTCTTCTTCATACCGTTCGTCTGGCCATAATTATGGTGCTGTGTAAAATCAAGACTTTCTATCTCCCATAAGCCTGGTATCTCTTTAGACGTTACACTCGTCGAAACAAGATGCTTATAAGGGTCAATCTGTTTTAGGTAATCCGCCATTTCTTTATGCCAATTTACAATCGCTAACGGCGGAATATCCTGCCAGTTCAACACATTATCGACTTCATTAAAGAATTCCCAGCAGGCCAGATGAGTCGAGTAACCCCACCGTGCAACGAGATATCGCAACCTGTTTTTATAAATTTTTTTTGCTTCGGGGTTTGTAAAGAAATCTGTCGGACTCTCGCAGGGACCTCCGTTTGCCGCATTGTATGGGTTTGTTTTCCATTCCGCGTTAGACGCCCAAATATCTATAAAGTCTTTGAAAATACCGTGATGGTCAAAGGTCAGCATAACATAAAGCCCCTTTTCTTCCGATAAGCGCAGAATCTCGTCCAACCGTTCAGCTGTTTTCTCGTAATACCTGCCAAGACCGGGAGCATCCAGAACATCTTTCGGTTCACCGTATTCGATTTGAATATTTCCAAATTCCGGCGAACCTTCCGGATTTTCCTGAAATTCGATTTTAAGATAGTTCGTTCCTTGGGGAAGTTCGTATATATAAACAATAAACATTCTACGCCATTCTTCATAAGTATTCCATGTCTGGCTGAATTCGATATCGACAGGCGTATATGTAACATTATCGGGAGAGAAATAACATTTTATCTTACCCGTAGAAAGATTCTTATTGTAGAACAATTTTATCTTAAACTTTTTTATATCTTCGATGTTGTAAACTAGAATACCGCCGGACCCGGACTCTATTTTCAACCGGCTGGTATCGTCTTCGGTAAACCGGGATTTACCCAGGTCTATTTTTAAACCCGGCGAGTGCGAAAACATTTTATCCCAATTTTCAAACTCATCGACAAACATCCCGTCGTAGCCCATAACGACTCTCGTCCATTCGAGAGGGAGATTCCACGAGCACATCCATGTTCTAAAGAAATTTGCACCGACTTTTTCAAGTGTATCTAGATAAGTCTCATACGGATACTTCCAATCGGACTCGAGTTCCCATCCTATATTTAAACCTACTCCGCGGAAGCGTTTGCCTGAGTCGAAAACGAAATTATAAAGGGAATTTTTATCCAGCCGCAGGAATCCGTCATCGTCCGATTCTTTAACCGAAACGTAAAATTCTTGAGATTTTGACGTACCATGGTGGCTAACAGCCTGGACATGGTACGAATGTGTCCCCGTCTGCATGGCGGTAAATCTTGCTTCCCATTTCGACTTCCCGGACTCTCCATATCTATAAAAACAGGGGAGCGTCAATGTATCGCCATCCGGGGTACTGATAACAGCATCCACCTTTATATCTTCCGGGTCATAAGGATTTTCGAATGGGTGCGTCAAACCGACATCAATATAAAGGGTTTCGAATTTCTTAATGCTATCCGAAGCAGGCTTCACCGAAATTTTGGAAGAACCAAATATGCCGCAGGAAATATGCAACAAAGTTAGCAATGCCGTTAAAACACCTACAATATTTAGTCTCAAACTACTCATCCCTTCCTCCGATTTGATTGTACGTTTCTTTTAATAACCGGCGATTGGCTCACCAGTTTTCATCCTCGTCTAAATTATATACTTTGACTGCTATGTCAAGCATTCTATGGCACAGTAAAATATAAATCTTAGGTCTTTCTTATTTATATCTTTAAAATAAACAAGAGAGCAAGGTAAGTTACTAAAAGTTTTAATATTTGGCGATTCATTCCTTCTTCCTAGATACGGCTTCCCAGTCCACTTTTCCGGTAAACTGCATAACTACAAATAACGTTACAATACATAAGATCGTTATAGCAAGACCGGTGAACCCTTTGAAGAAAAATGTGTAAGAAAACAAAACCAGGTATACGAACTGGGCAATCGCAATCTCCACAAAGGCAAACCGATTGCTGACAACGAGCCTCATATAAGTAACGACAAGAAAAATAGAGACAACAGAGCTAATTAGAAATGCAGCGTGAATAGCTATGTGGTCGACCAGATATGCCATAAGCAGGTGAAAAGCGAAAAACGCAGCTCCGATAAAGAAATAATTCATCGGATGAACTTTCACGCCGCGTAAAGTTGTAAAAACGAATAGTAAGAAGAAAAAGAGAAAGAGGGATATCGGAGCGGAGAAAGTAACCTGGCTAACCCAGGGACCTGGATTCAATTTCTTCGGTAAATCCATGCCTATCTTTACTCCCGTAAGGAGATTGGAATATTGCCATTTTAATTCCCATCCCTTTTCGGTTTCTTTTTTCTCGGTCGGAGAAATACTGTTTTGAGGAAAATCGATCTTGTCAAAATCTGTATTCATCGTAAGTAAAAAGTCCTTAACCTGGGTAACATTTTCGCCGAAATCATACCACCACTGGTCCAGCCCTTGAGAACTGTATGCAACTTCTACGGTTTCGGTTTCCCGGGGAGACAGTTTTACAGGATACACCACTCTGCCGCCCGTTATTTCAATTTTTTCCACTTCTTTATCGTTAACTATAAGCTTAAAATTATCATAAACAGCACCCTCAGCCGGAAAATCGAAATTGAAGTAAATATAACGGGATTCCCCGGTATCGTTAATTATCTCGTACCACCCCGAAAAATCCACCACATAGGTCGAATACCACAGCAAACCCTTTCTGCGATGCGTAAGAGATAAAGAAACCTCAATCTCGCTCGCCTTTATAGGGATAGAATGAGTAACAACATAAGTTTCAAACTCGGTCACGGCCTTACCTGCCTCGATTTTCTCTATCTCTCTTTTCTCTTTTGTCTCGTAGTATACAGAGGGAGCTTTCTGAATCTGCATACTCCCCCACAATTGACTGACCATACCTTTAAGCTTATAATCCTGCGCATATGTTCTTTTTAAAATTGTAGCACCAAGAACCATCCAGGCTAACACCATAAATACATAAATCAAAAAAATAGCAGGAAGTTTTTTCATAATTTTATCCTCCGATTAAAATTAGTTTTGTACAACGACAAGTTTAAACCACCAAAAAATCGTACTATTAAAATCTCACCCAAGAATACGTAATACGATATAAGGAACGATATTAAAGAAAAGTATGCATATCTTGTAGAACATCATACCCGAATAAATTATAGCATTAAATTGTTCTTTTTTTATATCGTACCATTGACCGTGAATTCGATAAATAAAATCACCTCCCAACGTAAAAGCGAAAAAGCCTACCAATAATAGCCCAAGATTAACTATCGAACTCCAGAGCAAAAATTCCTGTAAAACAAACATTTTATACCTCCTTTTAACATATATATTGTACGATAATTCAAGCATCATGTCAAGCAGTTTTTTAAAACCCACCACACCTCCATTTATTCACATGTAGGACATGTAGATACTGTAGATTTTTGTTTTTTGACGAGAGACTGGGGACTCGTGACTCTATTACCACAGAGCACTCAGAGAAAATCAAAAACACGCAGAGTGCACAGAGAAAAAATATATTTTGTTGTTTTAATAAACCCCAACCCCAAAATCCTAAACCCTAAATTTAGACAGGATTAACAAGATTAACAGGATTTTTTTGTTTTTCCCTCTATATGAACTACATGCCCTACATGCGGAAATTCTTTTCTTTGTTTTTTTGTCTGCCATCAGCCATCGTAGGTCTGCGGTCATCCGTTATTCTTAGGATAAAGCCCTAAGAAAGCCCTTGACAAAAAATACCAATGTATTACATTGTTATACAAAGAGGAGGAAATATGATTAGTGTAAGATTACCTAAAGATTTAGAAAGGCGGCTACAAAAAATTGCCAAAGCAACCAACACCACCTTAAGTTTCAATATCAGAGAAGCGATTAGATTGCATATTGAAGAAATTGCGGATATTTGCGAAGGTTTACAAAGAGCCGGCGATAAAAACGCAAAATATCTTACTACCGAGGAGCTAAAAGAAAAACTTGGCTTATAAAGTACTCTGGGACTCAAGAATAGAAAAAGACCTTTCCGGTTTAGACAGAAGAACAAAAGAAAGAATAATAAATAAAGTAACCACTCACTTAAACAAAAACCCTGAATCCCTGGGGAAAAAGTTGTCCGGAGAATATTCACAGTACTATAGATACCAGGAAGGTAACTGGAGAATAATCTACTCCATTAGCAAAAAAGAAAACATTCTTACTGTCTATAAAGTCGGTCACAGAAAAGAAATATATAAAGATTTTGGCAGAAAAATGCTTCCGATGGCATTACTGGTATCTCTGCTAAAAAACAACCCTTTTAGATAACTTTTCGCCCGTGGACTCAAAGACTCTCGACTCGTAACTCGGTTTTCTAAACCCTATTAGTCCCGCCCAAACCGGATTACTTCTTCGGATAATAAGTGGCTTCTACAAACGGAATTATATCGCCTTCCTCGATGGTCGATTTTCCTCCTTTGCCACCAAGTTTCACCGGCACCGAAACAAGCTGATACTTCATAGACGGCCAGTGAGAAACCTCAACTTTCACCACGTATTCTCCCGATTTTACGCTTTTATCGGAATAATCCTTCAAATTCCACAGGTAAATGTGGTGTCCGGCATCGATGCTTGCCGAAGTCACCGCGTCGGCATCGACGAATTTGGAATTCGCCGCCCATTCCTTCAACCAAACCTGTTTTTCTTTGACGTATCCGCTGAACCCCGATACATAAAGAGTCTTTACGAATTTACCGCTTTTATCCTCGACCCATACTGCAGTTTGAGGAGCCAAAGCGTCCTGGAATCCCAGGATAAAATCTACAACCACAGAATTTTTAACTTTTTCGGGGTCGATTCTTTTAATATCGGTACGCATCCCATCGAACACCATCTTCGATGCTGCCGAGGAAGGATAATCTACAACCACCTTATCCCAATATTCCATAGTTTTTCTCTGATGTGCTACACCAAGATAATACAATGCTTCCGCCTTTACGGAATCCTTTGCATCACTACTTAAAACCTTATTCAAATCTTCGATACTCTGCTCGAGTTTTCCCACAAAGAAAGGCATATATACACCAACTGAACCTCTTAAAAGCCTGAGTTCGCTGTCCTGCGGCGCAAGAGCAACCGCTTTATCTAATACATTCATTCCTTCAAATGCGATTCCCGAACGATATTCGGTATTTTCATAAATTTTCTCATCATACCCCTTTGCAGCCACGCATCCTAAAGCTGAAGCAAAATATTTGTAGGCTTCTATATTTTTCGAATCTATCTCAACCAGCTTTCTGAAAACCTCAACAGCTTCCTCGCAATTTTCTTTCTCAAGAGCGGCTTTTCCTTCCTTCATAAGAATTTTAGGGTCGTTAGACTCTGCTTGAATCTTTTTCTCCGATGATTTATCACCGGTAAGAGGAGTTGCCTTTATTTGTTTTTTTGCATCTTCGGCAAAACTTGAACCGGGAGCAAGCTCGATTACTTTATTCCAGGCGGAAACAGCCTTATTATTTTCTCCCTTTTTTTGATACCCTTCTCCGAGAAAATTATACACCTGAACAAGAATATCATCCGGAACTTTTTTTGGTGATTTTTGATGAATCTTAATAATAAATTCCAGGTCTTTGATTCCGTCGTCCAGTTTCCCAAAAAATTCCGGAACTTCGATTCCCATAATACCCCGATGAAATCTTGCGGCCAAATTAAGAGAATCAAGCGCGACAGCTTTATCCAGCTGCTCAAATGACGTTGCAACAAGTTTACCTGCCAGAGCTAAATCTTGGGTCTCTCCTGCCTGCATACCCGTATATAGCCCCGAATACGCATAAGCATTGGAACTATCAGGATACTTTTTCAAAGCATCCTCCATTACCTTTACTGCTTCCCCGAGTTTACCGGAATTCTGATAGTTCTTAGCTTCTTCGATATAATCTTTCAATGGTTTAGCCTCAACTATAATAGCAAAAAAAACAATAGACAGCACAAAAACACATCTCACGAACGATCTCATCTTTTGCCTCCTTTTAGAAATTTTAAAGTTTATAATCAATTTCCTTCTTTTTGTTCAACGCAGAAACACGACAAATTGTTTCAGGATATTTTCTTACAATACCAGCCGACATCTGGTATCTGACACCTCTTTCTATTCCCTACCGGTAGGTTTCGGGCGTATTTCTTTTTTCTCTATCCATCCGTTACTCGCATTAGAAAAACAATCAAACATTGGTATATAAGGTTTTATGTCGATGAGAGGTGTATTATCAAGAATATCTATCCCGCTCACTTCTAAAATATTTTTATTTCTTCTCTCAAGCCTCACTACGGAAAAGCCGATTCCGTTGGGTCTGCAGGGGTGCCTCGAAGCAAAAACCCCATGTGGAGAATCATCTAAAAAAGTCGGTCGGCATAACTTGATTTCGCCAGCTCTATCTAATATATAAAACAAAATAATATGTGAGAAGGTTTCTATAGTTCCCAGTGCCTCTTCATATTCCGGAAAGACTTCGATTCGTCCCCTGCCTTCAGGTTTAACATTTCCTTGAATCGGACATTCTTCCTTTGTCTTGTACGGACTGTGAATTATTCCTATTTGCTTGACTTCGAATTTCATATCTCCCCTGACATTCTCATCTAATTCACATCAACGCGGTGCTGAAGTAGCGTTCGGCACGGTCCGGAAGAACGGTAGTTATATTTCCTTTGATTTTGCCGGCTAACTTCCGTGCCGCCCACACATTCGCGCCGGACGAAATTCCTACCAGCAACCCGTAATCTCTGCCGAGCTGACGGGTCGTTTCGATTGCGTCTTCATCTGTTACTTCGATAACTTCATCAACCAAAGATACATCCAAAATCTCAGGCACGAAGCCATCACCTATTCCCTGTATCTGGTGAAGACCGGGTTCATGTCCAAGAATTGCGGAAACATTTTTGGGTTCAACAGCCACAATTTTAATATCGCTATTATGCTCTTTAAGAAATTTGCCTACCCCTTGAAGAGTTCCTCCGCTGCCGACACCGGCGACGAAACCGGCAATATCGCCTCTCATCTGACGCCACAATTCATGAGCCGTTTCCTCATAGTGAATACGCGGATTGTCGGGATTCTCGAACTGTTGACAGACAATCACATTAGGATTCTGCGCCGCCATTTTTTCGACATAATCAACAGACCCTTTAATTCCATCTTCGGCAGGAGTAAGGATAAGTTCCGCTCCCAGTGTACGTATCAGTTTTTTTCGCTCTACACTCATGTTCTCCGGCATAACTATTATGACCTTATACCCCTTCAACCGACCCACAAGAGCTATTCCGATACCGGTGTTACCTGAGGTGGGTTCTACGATAATCGAATCTTTATTAAGACGATTATCCCGCTCGGCTCCCTCAATCATCGCCAGAGCCACACGGTCTTTGATGCTGCCTCCGGGATTCAAGTATTCGGCTTTTGCGAAAACGTTCTCGCCCTTCAATTGAACTACAGGAGTATTACCAATCAAATCAAGAATATTATCGGTTAACATATGTTTCTCCTTAATATTATTATATCGACGCTCAACTTTTTATTCTTTCCCAAAAAATACCTCATTTAATTTAACTACTTTTTCCGGTAAATAAAATATCAAAATTTAACAAGCAAAATGACAAATAAAAATGAAAAATCTTTTCTAAAGCCCACCCAAAACAACCCATTTTTTAACAACAAATTGCACAAATATCACAAATAACTTTTTAAATGGCCACAGATTTTCACTGATAAACACTGATACCCTTCCCACCACATATTCTGTTTTTATTAAAACAACAAAATATTTTTTTGATCCGTGCTTATCCGTGTTCATCCGTGGTTATTTTCTTTTTTTAATATTTGTGTCATTCGTGTGATTCGTTGTTCCTATTTTCAATTTATTTTTCAATTTTGATCTGTATTTTTTCATTTTAACATTTAACTTTTGCATTTTAACGACTCCGCTACGCCACTTTGTTGTTAATTTTCAATCTAATATATTTCTTAAGCTTCAATATAAATCGCAAAATACTTATGTCAAGAAAGGAAACTACGAATTCTTAGCTTTTTTATTGACAAATTGAGATTTTCTTTTAATATTAAAAAATGGGGGTGATTTATGGCATCTGTTGAAAAATCGGCAGAATTTACAAACGGTATACCTGTTCTGCACGTAGAAGGTGATTGTATAGCGAGAGCCTGGGAGAATTCTCTAATTTCGCTCTACGAGAACGGATGCGACATTAAAACACAGTACGATAAACCCGATGACCCTCCGAGTAAAGATGCAACAATGATTATTACCGTCACCGACCCTCTTAAAGAACCCATGCTTCACAAAGATTTTCCCGCAGGGGTAGAATTCCTGCAGGAGTATGTGATGGAAGTGTGCGAGGGTATAAAAGACCATCTGGTGAGGGACCCGAATGACCCTGAAGATACGAGATGGGAGTACACATACCATCAGCGCCTATTTTCATATGAGGCGCCCACTAAAAAACCTCTGGATCAAATTGAGATTATGTGTCAGAAACTTGCAGATAAACCCTATACGAGGAGAGCACAGGCAATAACCTGGAAAGTCTGGGAGGATAACGACTGCTATGACCCGGCCTGCCTCCAGAGTCTCTGGTGCAGGATTACCGAACAGAACAATACCCCGTTATTAAATATGAATGTCCGTTTCCGCTCCAACGATGCTTATAAAGCCGCATTTATGAATATATTTGCACTTGTGCAACTGCAAACAAAAATTACAAATCGAATTTCCGAGATTTCAGGAAAATCAGTCAAAGTCGGACGTTACTGTCACATGGCTGACAGCTATCACCTTTACGGCTCCTACTCCGAAGAATTCAAAGCCCGATTCTTAGGAGCTCTGGAGAAACGTACCTTTGAAGGTCGTACGATGCGTTATGAGGATTTTCGCGAGATGATGGAAGCAGCCCGCCCGATGATA
>CAZGBM010000066.1:0-10485 GCA_964523975.1 uncultured bacterium
TTGCTGAAGATGCGGAAGCTCTTTCATCTGCCCTAAAAAGCATATTCATGGGAATCGAATCCCGGCGAGCCCGTTCTTTTACCTCGGCGGAGGTGACTTCAATCGAAGAAGAATTCCTTGCATCGGGGTACCAAGCACGTATGTATCTTGCTTCCTTCTATCCTGATTCCTCTCCTTTCTGGGAAGGACACCTGCAGGCGATTAGACTTGTTGAAGGTGGACTCTCTCTCGATACTATTCCCGATTCACTTAAAATATGGGATGCGGGGAAATTACTTAGAAGTAGAAATCCTTCTACAAGAAGTATTTACGGTATAAAAAGTGGTTCGATACAGGAATTTAATTCTTCCAATTTTGACTCCACGGATCTTGCGGTTAGTTCAAGTACGGAAGTGGATACCGTGGTAAACCTTGTAAAATGCGGTAAACCCTTTCTTGATACTCTTTCTTATCTCGGTGATATCTTTCATTCCTCGCCGCTTCGTGTCTCTTCTCCTTCTTACTGGTACCGCGATGATGACTTTGATCAGTATAGAGATAATATGAGTACAAGAACCCCGGTAATTTATGCCGGCAGCAACACAGGAATGTTGCATGCTTTTTATGATGAGACCGGAGAAGAATTGTTCGCTGTTATACCCGAGAATTTTGTTCCGGAGGTTAAAGCATTGGCTGATTCACACCGGTTCTACGTGGATGCAGACCCTATGGCTGCGGATGTCTGGTTCCCCGAAGAACCTGCTGATAGTTTTAAAGACGCGGATGAATGGAAAACAGTTTTAATGGTTTCTCAGGGTGAGGGCGGTAGAGGAATTACATGTCTTAATGTAACAGACCCCTCTACTCTTCCGCCTAACCACCTTTTTAGTATTTATGACACAGCCGCTATGGGTTATACCACTTCAGTTCCGGTTATATTTAAAGTTGGTATGGAAGTCGGAACCGATACGCTGGATAGATTCTTTGCGTTCTTCGGAGGCGGAGAATGGCCGGAATCGATGTATGATATATATTCACCCGGTTCGGAGGTCAGAGGAAATGTAATTGTCGCACTCGATATTTATGGTGCGTATACAAGTGGTCTTATACTGGGGGGCACTTACTGGCATATACAGGCTGCGTCCGGAGATGCGGGCAAAATGGTTTATCCCTTTGCTTCTGCGGCAAGTGTCGTAAACCTGAACCCGAGAGTTGATAATCGTTACGATTTGCTCTATATACCGGACCTTGCCGGTCAATTATGGAAAGTAAACCTTACGGACCCGAATATTTCAAACTGGAGCGCAAGATGTATCTTCCAGCCTCCCATACCGGTTGACGTAACACAGGATTCACTCTGGCAGCCTGCTTTCTATGCTCCGCTCGTGGAAAGAGAACCCGCGACGGGATGTCTCTGGTTATTCTATGGAACCGGAGATAGGGCTAAAGTTTTTAAGAAGAACACAGATAATAGATTTTATGCGATACTCGATACCGTAACGGATCCTGCGAACCCTTATCCTTTGATAGAAGACGACCTGAAAAGAGTGTGGGCTGCGGGTGAGGGTCCCTTTGATTTTCCGAGTGATTTTCCCAATCATAGGGGATGGTACATCGTTTATTCTGATTCTTCTACGCATACTGATGAGAAAACTGTAAGCCCAGCTTCTTTGTTCCTGGATACTTTGAAGTTTGTGACTTTTGAACCGACTGAGCTTGCTGGTGATTGCAACATGGGTAGTGGGGGTGCCAGGGAGTATTCGTGTCATTTCCGAACCGGAAGCGGAAGATTCAAAAATATGGGGTCCGGCATACCTCAGGCTCCGAGATATTCGTTTGACCAGAGTGGAGGCGGATACGAAATTCACCAGACTTCGGATTCACTCTGGGTTGAAAAGAAAACAGGTTTTGGAACATTAAAAAGGATACTGCAGTGGAAAGAAAGATAATATTTTTAAGTTTTCTTGTGTTTATCCTGCTGATAACGGGATGCGGGGGAGAAGAGTCCTCTTCCGCATCTTCTTCGAAAGGTGGAAGTGTCGTCACTACTGATTTTTCTCCGTCCCAACCCACTTCGTCTGATGCTATAACTGTAAAAATTACGGCTGTAACAAAGGAAGCTCCCGAATATGACTGGATTGTCAACGGGATTCCGGTTTCTGCCAGCGGTAACAAATTGAACCCCGAACACTTCTCTAAAAATGATACTGTTTTTTGTTCGATTTTGATAGGCGGAGAGGAAAAGAAAAAAATCGGTCCCATTATAATTAAGAATTCTCCTCCTGCGATAAATTTCATTGAGATTTCACCGGCTAATCCGAGACACGGAACCGATATTTCTGTTGATGCCGATGTATCTGATACCGACGGGGATGATGTTCTGCTGAAGGTCAGGTGGTTCGTAAATGAAGAAGAAGTAAGTGCCGAGGAAGTTCTGTCCGGTTCTAAATTTAAAGCTGCCGATAAAGTATACGCGCTCGTTACCCCTTTTGACGGAACGGATGAAGGGCGTCCTCTTAATAGCGGATTTGTTCTGGTTCAGAATTCTCCGCCTGAATTCGTCTCCGGTCTGCCTAAGATAGAAGATAGAACAATGAATGCCGGGATAGAGGTAAAAGACGTCGACGGAGATAACGTTGATTTGTCGCTTGAGGAGAGTCCTCCTGGCATGAGACTTGAGGGTAACAGGCTCATATGGGAAGCTCCTGACATGCAGAAGGATACGTCCTTTCTGGTAAAAATAAAAGCCAGGGATGAAAGAGGGGGAGAAACCAGTAATTCTTTCTCCTTAGATTTAAGAAGAAGCGAAATGCAATAAGATTTTCCTTCCTTTCTTGCATTTCACTGAAATCCTCATTTTTATCTATAAATCGTAGATGAAAATGAGGATTTCAGTTTTTAACCACGAAAAAAACTAATTGTCACTTGGAGACACAAAGACACAGAAAAAAATCGTGTTGTTTAAAACCCACGCCACAGCCCCATAATTTGCCACGGATTAACACGGATTTGCGCGGATTACCCCACCCATAACCCCAATTTTTGAACCGCAAAGCTCACAAAGACCACAAAGAATTTATTTTTGTTGTTTTCCCCAACACCACCCCCAGTGTTTTTTACATGTAGGACATGTAGAACTTGTAGTTTTTATTTTTTCATTACTACATTGACTACATGACCTACATGTGCAATTATTTTTTTGTGCTCTTTGAGAACTTTGTGGTTAAAGTCTTTAACTAAGTTCTGTCGTGATCCGTTCTACGGCTTCTTTTACTTTTTCCTGACTGTTAAAGGCGCTTATCCTGATATAACCCTTTCCGCACCTGCCAAAACCGCTGCCGGGTGTACAGACCACATTGGCTTTTTTCAACAACAAATCAAAGAATTCCCAGCAGTCTTTTCCTGTCTTTACCCAGATGTAAGGTGAATTATCCCCGCCCGTGCACTTATATTCTAACTCTTCGAACGATTTTCGTATGATTCTGGCGTTTTCAAGATAATAATCTATTAAAGAACGTACCTGTTCCTGTCCTTCCCTGGTATAGACCGCTTCCGCGGCTCTCTGCACAGGGTAAGAAACGCCGTTGAACTTAGTGGACTGGCGTCTGTTCCACAAATCATGTACCGAATGTTTTTTTTCGTTTTTGTCAT
This sequence comes from uncultured bacterium, assembly GCA_964523975.1. Lineage (GTDB taxonomy): Bacteria > Hydrothermota > UBA3072 > UBA3072 > UBA3072 > JAFGHJ01. The sequence continues at coordinate 3,631 of CAZGBM010000066.1, forward strand.
AAGCCATACATTCTTTGGGAATAACTGTGTAGGCACAGCGAGTACCCGTAAAACCGGCAGTTTTGGAAAAACTCCTGAATTCTATTGCTATATCTTTTGAGCCTTCGATTTCGTAGATGCTTTGCGGTATGCTATTATCCCGTATAAAGGCAACGTATGCCGCATCATAGAGAATAAGAGCTTTATTCCCTTTTGCATAATCCACCCAACTTTTAAGTTTTTCTCTGCTGATTGTAGCTCCGGTAGGATTGTTGGGAAAACATAAATAGATTAAATCAACTTTTTCTGCTGGTAAATCCGGAATATAATCGTTTTCTTCGGTCGCATCCAGATATATCAATCCTTCATATCTTCCGTCTTTCCATTCATTTGTCCTTCCAGCCATAACATTCGTGTCCACGTAGACCGGGTATACGGGGTCGGGTATGGCAACCTTCGAATCCGGAGCAAAAAGCTCTTGAATATTGCCTGTATCGCATTTTGCTCCGTCGCTTATAAATATTTCATCCGAAGAAATATCCGCGCCTCGCGAAATAAAATCGAACTCGGCGATTTTTTCACGCAGGAAAGGATATCCTTTATCCGAACGGTATCCGCGAAAAGTTTTATCGTCTCCCATTTCCTCGACAGCTGTCCGGAAAGCCCCAATACAGGCACCAGGCAAGGCTTTTGTGACATCACCAATGCCAAGACTGATTATTTCTTTACCGGGATTAGTCTTCTCGTATGCTTCAATTCTTTTTTTTATATCTTCGAAAAGATAGGATGACTTCAATTTCAGGTAATTTTCGTTAATATGTATCATAATTCTGCGATTATTATAATTTTTTTCTTCGAATTGTCAACGTCATATTCGCCACGAAGGCACAAGGACGCGAAAAATTTTTTAATTGGTTAGGGGTTGGGATTTAGCAAAGTAACAAAAAAAATGGGGGGTGTGATGGGTCTTTGTGTTCTTTGTGATCTTTGTGGTTCAAACAATGTTTTTTCTGTGTTAATCTTGTGTAATTTTGTGGTTGAAATTGAGGTTGTGTGGTGGGCTTTGCGTCCTTTGTGTCTCTGCGGTAAAATTAGTCTTTAAGCGTGGGGGCAATCCGTGCGAATCCGTGTCAATCCGTGGCTAATGTTAGGGTTGGGTGGAAAAATGATTTTCGGGGTTGACTTTTTTATTTTTTTTTGTATTCTCTAAGTAATATTATGAGCAGGAATAAAGAGGGGTTTACGTTGATAGAATTAATGGTTGTTATTGTTATTATTGGTATTATTGCGGCGATTGCAGTACCTAATTATGTTAAAATTGTTACTCGGGCTAAGGAGGCGGAAGTAAAATCCAATATGCACACAGTTCAACTTGAAGTAGAATACTATTGTATAGAAGAAGCCGCGCATCGTTATCCTGCTTCGATAGACCTTGTTTCCGCTAATTTCTCTTCCGAGATGAAGAACCCCTTTACGCCCGGCGGTCCGGTGGTTCAGGATGAGTCAGGCGCCGATATTCCCGGTGTTGTGGAGTACGCTACGGAAGACCCAAATGATTGTTATTCAATTACCGGTCTGGGAAAGCAGGCAACCATTATTTCTCTGATTCTTTCACCGGGTCGCGTAGAGTAGGTACTATGAGTTTTATAAATTTCCCGTTAATTTTATTTTACAGAATTTGCAAGAAATTTTGCATATTGCGAAAATGTGGAATTTAAGTCTTTGGTAATCAAATACTTTTCCCTGGGAATATTTTTTGCATGTATATAGAGTGTATGATAGATGGTAAAGCGATTGTTGAAGGAATTGTGTGTAAAGGTAAGTTAAACTTTAAAAAGTAGGAGGTTATATGAAGAAACGTGGGTTTACGCTTATCGAATTAATGGTTGTGGTCGTCATCATCGGTATTCTTGCTGCTATAGCCATCCCGAATTTTGTAAAGATCGTTGACAGAGCGAAAGAAGCTTCGGTAAAAGCAAATGAGCATACTGTTCAGGTTTCTGTTGAATCCCTGTCTATAGATAACCTGGGTAGATATCCCGGAAGTGCTAATGCTGCGGATTTAACAAATTCCCTTCCTCCGAATTTTAAGAATCCCTATACGGGAGCAGTACAAACTCCTGCAGGGTCAGAGGCTCTTGTGGTAGGGAGTCAGGCTGCTGCTGCAGGGATGTCTTCGTATGAAGCTTGGACTTTAGCCACTGGCGGAGCAGCAGCAAATGATTACGACGGAACGTTCTACTCAATATGTGGTTATGGAAAAGATAAGCTAACTAATCTTATCTTGATGCCAGGGAAAGATTAAAGAAATCTAACTAATATTTAATCAAGAAAAAGGACGCTTTATAAGCGTCCTTTTTCTTAGAAGGTATCTATGCGATTATTGAGACTGCTTCGCTCAGGTTGGGTAAGAGATTGCCAGATAATATCATTAAAGTTATATCTTATCTGCATGTAACAAAAATCAGTGTGTATACGCTTGCCCTGTGGTGAGGAACGACCGTTCGGGGTGTTTATCGGGTGTCTTAATTAATTTTTTTGTGTGTCTTTTTACACAAATTCAAAAAAGGTTAGTGTATTTGGTGTGTTTCGTGGTTTAATATTTTTTCTCTGTGTTCTCTGTGTCTCTGTGGTGATAATAATTTTGGTAATTTTGTGTTAATCTGTGGGGTCTTGTGGTTTCGGTCTGGGTTCCGGGAATTTTATTTTGTAGAGAGTTACATTATATTTTGACGCTAAGGGTTGTAAATAATCCGAAAAGAATTCCTGGACAAGGGCACTTTTTCTATTATCGGAGAACTCAAAATATGAATTTAAAGAAAGATAATCTTTGGCAAGACGGGATATCTCAGGGAAGTTAATTAAAATATGAGTAATCTCTAAACCATTTAATTTACGAAGTAATTCATCAACACTGTTAGCTTCTTTTATAAAATTACGCAGTATTAATTTTTCTTCGTCGATACCCTGTATTCCCACATGTAGAAGATAATCTCTCTCGCAATAGTAACCACGTAACTCACCAACGAATAAAATTCTCGAATTAGCCGGGATTGTTTGATTCGCCCATTCGATAACAGGGTAGTAATTTACACCATGTGATACCAGAAATTCCTCTTTTGATTGGTTGCCAAAAAAATAAGAAAAGGGATGCAAAACAGTAACCATTTCAGAAAAAAATAAAAACAAATTATATGTTAAAACAATGCTAATACCGGCAGTAATCCATTTTTTTATACGATGGAATTTTCCTAACTCAACGAAGGTATAGGCGAGAATAATACTTGATGAGGGAAACATTGGAAAAGCAAAACGTAGCATCCATGGTAAAAATAACGCCCACCCAAGAAAAACACTTGCAGAGAAAAACAATAAGTAACGGATAGGAAGCGGTATTTTCTTTAGAAGGAATATAAATGGTAATCCTATCAGGAAAATTAATCCCGTTTTTCCGGCAGCTCCATTTGTTGTCATTGTGACCCTCCATGGAATGGTTAGAATTAATTTGATTCCTTCCGCAAGAGAACTTTCGTTATTTTTAAACGCGTAAAACCAGCGATGAATTGGATTGCCGATTCGTTGCACTACCCGACTGTAATCATTGATTTCTGTACTACTTGATTCGAGTATAGAATAAGAAAATGGATATAAAGGATTATTGGTATAGATAATATTTTTTATTAACCATGGAGAGAAACACAAGAAAACAATAAAGGCAAAGAGGATGCAATATTTTAATCCATTAAGGAATGATTTCTTTTTAATAAAATATAAATGTATGAATAAAATCAATTCCAGAGTCAGGAAGCTGACTAAAATCGCAGTATATTTTGTTCCGATTGCGATACCGCAAAAAATACCCGAAAATATAAACCATCTTTTTTGTGGAAATTTAAACCAATAAAGTATAGAGTATAAACTCATAAAAGAGTAAAATGTAACAGCGAGGTCTATCGAAGTTAGAGTAGAAAGGATCATTATACCGGGTACTGAAATCAATATGGCAGCGGACAGTATCCCTATACGTTTTTCCCAGAAAGATTTGGAAAAAGAGTAAACCGCCAGAGCGGTAAGAGGAGCATACATCCAGGAAAGTAGCTTTGCCAATAAACCTCCGGAAAGACTCATACCCAGAGTAAATAACATACCGAGATTTAAAGGGAAATTTGAAAAGTAATTAAGAGGTAGAAAGCAAAATCCATGGTTGGCAAGGTATTTCTGTGGAACTGCCAGATGGTATGATAAGGCATCGTAAAAGAAAGGAGGTGTTGAGGCCCCGAGAAGGGTTAGGGCAATGGCAATGAAAATAAAACTAATAAATATTTTTTCGTCAAAAGTTTTTTTACTTGAAAGAAATTTTGAGAATTCGTTATATCCCTTGATAACGAGATATTTAGCTTCTTTGTATGTTAAAATAAAAAGTATTAAAAAGAATAAAATGATTATTATTTCGAAAAGCAATTTAATATAAGCAAGAGCGATAATTAATAAGATAAAAGTTCCGGAACCCGTACTAAAAGAGAAACAAAATTCTTCGATAAACGAATTCCATTTAAAACGGAAGTGTTTTAATATATACCTGCCTAAAGCAGTAAAAAATAATAATAGCAGTAAAAGGGTAAAAATATTTAAGGTAACTTCAAAGAGGTGAATGATTGGGAAATGTCTGAAGAAATAAATGACGCTAATAATACACCATATCGATAATAGGAGAATCTTTATTTGATTCTTATATTTATCAAGCATTAACAATAATTACAGAAAAATTTTCAATTGTCAATAGTGCGGCCAGACTTGCCGCAAAGTCAATAAAATGCAAGAATCAAATGCTAAAAAAATTACCACAGAGAACAAAGAGAAACTACCGTGTCGAAGCCCCGCTAAAATGTAAAAATCAAATATAAAAAAGCAAAATGACAAATCAAAATTCAAAAATAAAATTAAGAAACAAAAAATGAAATATCCTGTAAATCCTGTTTATCCTGTCAGGATTTAGAATTTGGGATTTAGGGGTTGGGATTTAACAAAATAACAAAAAAGTGAGGTGTGTGATGGGTCTTTGTGTTCTTTGTGATCTTTGTGGTTCAAATAATGTTTTTTCTGTGTTAATCTTGTGATAATCGAGTGAAGTCTTGTGGTGATGAATTTGGAGTTTTTAAAATCTTGACAATTCGAAAAATTACATTATTATTAAAAATATAAAGAGGGGCCGTGGCGCAGTTGGTAGCGCGTCTGACTGGCAGTCAGGAGGTCACGGGTTCAAATCCCGTCGGCTCCAAAGTAGGAATGGAGGATTACTTTTTATGAGGAAGTTTACTTTTTTGATTATATTGCTCTTTACTTTGATTTTTGTTTCTTGCACGGTAGAGGAGATTTTCGCCGGGAGAGCGTACAGATTAAAGGCCGAGAAAGGGCTTAAGGAGATAAGGAACGCTCTTGAAAAATATATGTTGAAAAACGGACAGTATCCTTCCCAGGAGAACTGGGAGAAGAATTTGGTTCGGTATTTCAGGAAAGAGATAAATCCTGATCCCGATTGGATAACAAAAAGGAAAATGACGGTCATGCGGGCAAGTACAAAAATTACTCAGTGCGAAGGTGTAATTAAAGAGTTGAGGAAAGGTTTAATTTATGCGGATAGTTCTTTACAGGCAGGTATATCAAAGTATCTTTATCCGATTGATTCCGCATTGACTTTCGCCGGCTATGAGATTAATGAAGCAAGAGGTTACGATTACCGAAATATAGGACCAGAATTGAGTAATCTTAAAGATTTTATTTCGAGAATCGATGTGGAAGAAAAAAAGAACGAGATAATAAATTTGATGATCCGAGAAAACGAAGAACTTGGTTATATGGCTAAAGAAATAAGAAATGGCCTTTTGGTAGTTGATAGCATAAGTAAAAAAGATTTGATAGTGGAAGAATCCGTCATGGCTTTATTTGAACATATCGAGAATAAGTTGAACAACCCTCTTTTAGAGATTCAAGGGCAGGAGGTTCCGGCTTCTTCAGATGTAATTGATTTGTACTCTGATGATATACGGGAGCAAATCGAAAAACTTACAGATGTGCTTAACCCTAAAAAAGATTCGATTTTAATACGGCAGATAAAAAAGTTTGATGCTAAGATGCTTTATTATGTGAATGGGAGCCAAAGAATAGCTTTCGTCGGGAAGCTCATTAGAATCGGTAAGAAAATACCTGTAACGATAAATCTTTTTAATTCTTTTTATTTGGAGAGAGATATAGTTTTAAATGACAATAGAGTTCTTAATGGTTATTCTTCTCTTGGCAATCTTGGTTCGATGGTTAAACGTTATGAAGATGAGAATGATAGTCTTCCGCGAGGTAATCTTTATGAGTTATTCAAAGAAGAGGAGTCTATGAAAGAGATAAGGAAAGATTTGGCAAGCGATCCTTATTTGGAGGTTCTGGATAATGGTTACAGGTTGAAAGCTGAAGCTCAAGATGAGGACAGGACTCAGTTGATTAGGGATGTTGTTTTTTATAACAATTATAATGACCTTGTCAAAGAATCTTTCTCTGACGGACCTTACTATCAAACTAACGATGTGGGTACGACTTATTTTATATGGGTTAGAGCAGGTGATGTTGAGAAAACGATTCTTGCAGCAAGACCAAAATCGGTTAAAGAAAAGGAGGATTAGAAGGTGAAAATTTCAAGAATTGCTTTTCTTTTCTTTTTAATTGTCTTTACAAGCTGTGCGTCGGCTAAAGAGAAAAAGAACGAAGTAAAAGAAACTCAAACACAAACAGTTTCCGAAGCGGAGAAATACTACAGTTTTGCTTTTGAACACATGAAACATAAAAACTATAATGATGCGATTCCTCTTCTTAATAAGGCTATAGAGG
>CAZGBM010000067.1:0-10062 GCA_964523975.1 uncultured bacterium
GCAACGGTCTGCAAAACCGTTATCCCCCGGTTCGAATCCGGGTGCCGCCTTAGAAGAAAAAATTTATTGGAGGTTTAGTGCCAAATATAAAATCGGCTAAGAAAAGGGTTAGAATATCTGAAGAAAGAAGAAAAAGAAATAAAGGTATTAAAACACAAATTAAAAATATTACGAGAAAGATAAAAGAAGAAAAAGATTCTAAAAAGGCAGAAGAACTTCTTAAAGACGCGTATTCGATTGTCGATAAAGCTGTGAAAAAAGGAGTCCTTCACAAGAACACGGCAGCAAGAAGAAAATCTAAATTTACCCGCCTGGTTAAGGTGAAATAGCAAGGACAAGTCCAAAGACTTTTTTAAAGCCTGCTTCTTTTAGCTCCATAGCGCATTCGTTTAAAGTGCTACCTGTCGTCAGGACATCGTCGATAAGAATAATACCTTTATTTGGGTCCCCGTTAAACGTTTTTAATGTTTTTTCTATTATTTTATAAGCGCCTTTAACGTTGCTAAGTCTTTCCTCGTCAGACAGGGTCGTTTGAGAAGGGATATTTGCCGCTTTATATAGGAGATTGATGCTTTTAAGCGAAGTAATTTTTGAGAATTCTTCGGCAAGTAGCTCGCTCTGATTGTAGCCTCTTTCCCTCTTTTCGGATCTTCTCATCGGAACCCAGGTTAGATAATCCACGTTTACCATATCGGAACGGGAACTGTAACAAGAGTAAAGTTTCCTTGCGAGTCTCTCGGAAAGAGAGGGTCTGTTACGGTATTTGTAAAATTTTATTATATCCGCGAAAGGGGGAACATAACTGCCGCAGCTAATCACATAATCGAAAGAGGGAACCTCTTCTTTGCATCTATTGCATAGCTTGCCGGATTTTAATGGTCTTCCGCAGAGATTGCATTTTTTACGGTAGACAAAATAAGTTTTATCAAAGCACCTCTGGCATATAATTTTTGCTTTTTTTAATTCGTTATCGCATATTGGACAGAAAGGCGGGAGGATAAAATCTTCTAAATCGGCAAGAAATCTAAACAACGGTATCATTCTTGACTAAAACGATTAGCGCTACACAAATTGTTGAAATCAAAAGTGAAGTTCCTCCATAACTTATAAAGGGAAGAGGTAATCCTACAACCGGTAAAAGCCCCACAGTCATTGCTATATTGACCGTTATCTGTGATAGAAAATAAAAAAATATCCCGTATGCGAGGTGCCGTCCGAAAGGTTTTTGCGCGTGTTGTGCTATGTGGAGAATTCTCAAAAGAAATAAAGCAAAAAGGATAAGAATAAAAAGAGTTCCTAAAAATCCAAATTCTTCCCCTAAAACGGCAAAAATAAAATCGGTTCTGGTTTGAGGTAAAAAACCAAGGTTTTTGATTGCCCCGTTTAGATACCCTTTCCCGATTATTCCTCCGGATCCGATAGATATTTTGGACTGCAACAATTGCCATCCCGCTCCTGTCGGGTCCCGCGAGGGATTTAAAAAGTTCAAGAGTCTATCTCTCTGGTATGGTTTTAGTAGACTTTGTATGATTGGTGTGGAAGCGCCTACTGCCAGATTCAAAAGAAAAACACCGAGGGAGTACCTTATATCCAAATCCGACAACATTATAGTCGCGATAAGCAAAATCATAAATAAAATCCAGGAAATCAGATTGAACCCGCATAGAAACGAAATCAAAGGGGATACTAAAAGGATATATCTCGGAATGCTTATCTTGACAGTTGCTATTGTGCCTAAAAAAATAAAAAGGAAAATTGCCGATGTTCCGATGTCGGGTTCCATAAAAACAAGAAATAACGGGATTGCAGCAATTGTAATTGGCAGTCGCAAATCCGTCATATTTATTTTTTTGTTTTCAATCTTTGAGAGTATTTTTGAAAGAAAAATTATAAAAAGGAGTTTCATCACTTCGGAAGGCTGAAACTGGAAAAATCCGACCCTCATCCAGCGTCCATCGCTGCCGGGAAGAAAGAGGACGATTATCAAAAGAATTATTCCTATTATGTATAGAACCGAAGCGATGTCCTTTAATCCGTTAAGAGGAAAAAAAAGAATAAAAAACCCTGCGGTTAAAGAGATGCCTATCCAGATCAGATGATTTTTAAAAAAAGTCTGGTCTCCCGGATAATTGGCTGTATACTGAAGAAGAATTCCTGACAGCAATATTACGGCAAGAAGAACGAGAAGATTTTTGTCAAGCTTTATTCTTTTATCCATTCCCATCTCCTCAATATCGTTTTTTCTCCGTTGACCTCTAAATATGCATTAACCTTTTGGGATGGAGGGGGCATTTCTTTTACTTCGGTGAGTATTAATTTTAATTTGCCGTTGGATAAAAAGAAGTTATTTCCTTGTTTATCGTAATTTACATTACTGATTTGAAAAACCGGAGGAGGATTCCCGTTGCCAAAAGGTTCCATTTTCTTTATCAAATCTTTCAAACTCTCCGTGATTTCGTTGAGTTTTAATTCCGAATCGAATGTTTTTTTTGCCTTGTATTTTCGGAGAAGGGGTTCCGTTCTTTCTTTAAACTCTTTGATTTTACCTTTCTCAAGTGTAAAGCCACATGCTAATTTATGACCGCCATAATCAATCAGTAAATCTTTTACTTTATCGAGGGCCGAAAGTAAATTGAATCCGTCCGGGCTTCTGCCTTCACCCCTGATTACCGACCCATGGGGATAGACTACAAATACAGGAAGACCGCGGTAATTTTTCAATCTATTCGTCACACTGCTTGCAATTTTATAGTCGAGGTTACTTCTAAAAATTACCATATCTCCTTTTTTTAACTCGTTCCTTATCGCGAAGAATTCTCCTCGAGCGCTTCTATTCCAGGCTATATAATTGGACTTTAAATTTTCGTAAATTTTCTCTGCTTCTTCAGTCGAAAGTGCAGAAAAAAGCTTCCATGTTAGACGTTCTCTTCCGGAAGCAAGAGGTATAAGTGCTTTCGAAATATTTTTTTTGTCGGAAAACAAAGAGAAAGGAGGTCTATCCATTTCTTTTAGAAATTTTAATCCTTCTTTATATATTATCCTGTTTTCATCAAGAAGCGGAACCTTATCCGCAAGAGTTCCTATAAATGCAAGTACGGGTATTTCGGGTACTTTGTTTGTCCACTGAGGTGTTTTTTCGCCCAGATGTTCATAGAACATGCAATCGGCAAACTTAAAAGCGACCCCCGCTCCCGAGAGATATTCGTAGCCGAAAGAATGCAGTTTTGGATTTAATATCGGTGCTCTAGGCAATCTCTCTTTTAATTCGTGATGATCCGTTATTATGACGTTCATACCTTTTTTCTTCAAATATTCCACTTCATGAATACTATTCGTTCCGGAGTCAACAGTGATTATAAGGTCTACGCCATTTTTATATGCTCTGTCGATTCCGCCCCGGGAAAGCCCGTACCCTTCTTTTTCCCTGTTTGGTATGTAATGCCGGACGGCAATCCCGGATACTTCTTTGAACATTAATTTCATTATGAAAGCGGATGTTATTCCGTCAATATCTTCGTCTCCCCAGATGAGAATTTTTTTGCCCTTTTTTATGGAATCTCGAACTTTTCGAATCCCCGCCTTTAGAATTTCGTCAACTGGTCGAAGATTCTCATAAGTCGGAGAGAGAAATCGCTCGAGTGTTTGCTGGTTGGTTATTTCTCTTTTCCTTAGAAATTTTTTTACGCCTTTCGATAAAGATTTATATTCTATATTCACTTTTTTTCTACGATTATCTCATCGAAAGGTTTTTTCTGAAAAACCTTTGCCTTTCCTCTTCTTACAATTTCAAGGAGAGCGAAAAACAGCCCGATTTTTTCTTTACTTTCGGAATTTTTAAGGATAGTCGAAAAAACGAACTTTCCTAATTTCTTAAGTTTTCCCATCAAGTTCTCGATTAGATGATCAATATGAAATAGAATAGTGGTGGGCGGATTGAAAGCGGGGCTCTTTTTTATTTCCTCTAACAGAAATTTTAAACCTTCGATCGAAATATGAACTTCTTTTTCTGTTTCTCTGACAGGTCTCTCGAACATCGTATTTGCAATATTCAATTTCTCGCTCAGATACATGCCCAATCCTTTAAATCTTTTATATTTCGTTAACTTCTCTATAAGCGATTCTTTTGTTTCGAGCTCTTCTACCCCCTCTTCAAATGTCCCTTCTTTTGAGATATCTTTTGCTTTTATAGCAAGAAGGGTTGCAGCGTACCTTATAAATTCTCCTGCTCCGTCGAAATCTATTTCTTCAAGGTCTTTTACGAACAGTAAATATTCTCTTGTTATTCTTGAAAGCGAGATGTCCCCTATAGCCACTTCTTGTTTTCTGACAAGATAAAGCAACAGGTCGAGAGGACCCTCAAATTCTTCACAAGATACGAGATGACTTTCCGTAATCATAATTCACCTATTATTGCTTTTGCTATATTGTAAACGTGATAATTTATTCTATCAAAGTCATTTAATAAATCAAGGTGTAAAGTGCTTGTGTCGATACTTTCCCTTTTCCCCTCTTTTAGCCTATTGATGTGGCTTTCCCTGAAATTTTTTAAATTATCTTCCGTTTTGCTCTGATTCAATAATAAGGTGCTCGCGATATCCTTATCCATTGTCGAAAGGGCAGCCTCTACTTCTTTTATATTCGAAAGAACCGTTTCATGATAATTTTTTATTTCATGAAATCCTTCTTTAGAGAAAAAATAGGATTGTTTTATTTTCTTTTCGGCGTAATTCATGATACTTTTACCAATTAGGTCACCTATGTGTTCGATCTCGGTTACTATCTTGAGAATCGTAACGCACTTATTGCTTTCCCGAACCGATAATTCCTGACCGAGGAGTTTGGAAGTATAAGCGATTAATTCTTCCTGGTTTTTATCTACAATATCATCTTTGGAAATTATGAGCTTCCTCAATGCATCGTTATTCTGTTCGAATACTTCTAACGTATCTTCGAACATTCTTCTTGTGACTTCCATGGATTCGCGTACGACTTCATAGGATTTCGATATGGCGACGGTGGAGGAGGATAGGTAAAGAGGGTCGAGTTTCAGCCGGGATTTTTTCTCCCCGAATATCTTTCGGAGGAATTTGGCAAGAGGGAAACAAAAGGGGATTAAAACAAATCCCCACATATTTAAAAGTGTATGAAGATTTGCTATGTCTCTTGAAGAGGGTATTAAGTTTTTTGGCAAGAAAAGCATGTAAAAGGATAATCCGACGAAGAGTGTTTTTAGAATCACGTATCCTACTCCCATCGCTTTACCTGAGGAGGAAGAAAACCGCGTGGAACCAAGCAAGATTGAAAATGTTGTACCTATGTTTACTCCGAGTACGACAGCTATTACAGCAGATAAATCAACGACTCCGGCAAAGGCTATGAGTAATCCGAGAACGCCGGCACTTGAGTAAAATAGAAAGGTTAAGATTACGGAAAACAAAAAGAGTAAAAATGGATTAATTTTAATAGCAAACAAACCTGCGAGCGGTTTGATATTGTCTCTTATTAACCATATGGAAAAAAATATTAATCCGAAGCCCAGGAGTATTCTCCCGACGTAATTCCATCTTGTTTTCGATTGCCATAAAACGAAACCGATCAGAGCAATAAGAGGACTAAATTGGATAATATCGGTTGCTATTATCTGTACTGTAAAAGTTGAACCAAGTGCCGCGCCAGAAAGTACGATAAGCGAAGTTGAGAGATTAATGAGAGAAGATTCAAGCAGACCAAGCAACATCAATCCCGTTAGTGTGCTGGACTCAAGGAGTACTGCGAGAAGTATTCCCGAAAAGTAAGCGAGCATCGGATTTTTTGTCATCTTCCAGAGCATCTGTCTTATTTTTTCACCACTCAGTCGAGAGAAGCCTTTATTTGTATGGTCAAGCCCCATCAGTATAAGTATTATGCCTATTATTACCGAGAGTATGAATTTAATGAGACTTTGTCTCGGGAGAACCGAAGGGTGAATTTCTAACGTTTTCCCTTCAGCAGTTGCTTCTATCCAACCATCGGCTTCGGGGATAAATGAAACACTGGCGAATCCAGAGTTATCCGTTCTTACCGAATCTAATAAAACTTTCCCGTTATGAGGAATAAATTTAATCCATTTATTGGCTACGGGTTTATCATCCTGTGTAGCCTGAACCGCAACATATAAAGTATTTCCGGATAGTATAAATTTGTTATGTCCCGAAATATCTCTATCAAATGGGTCACTAGCAGGCTTTAGTGATAGAGATATGAGAAGAAAAATCATTTCACTTCAAAATATATTGTCACTATGCCGGTTTGGACCGTTTGTTTGACATCGGGGGCTAAAGGTTGGAAGCGCCACTCTCTTATGGCTTCAATCGCAGAATTATCGAAAGAAAGACCGCCGGTTTTTACAACGTTTAAGGTTTTTATCGTCCCATCCGGATTGGCCTGGATTTCCAATCTTACTTCGGTATTTTCGCTTTCTTCTTCCGGATAATCCGGTTTTTTGAAATGTATTAATTTTCTTTTGGAAAGCTCGCCTGCGAGTTTATAGCCTTCTTTTTCTCCGCTTTCTGTTTCGCCGCCTTCGTAAGGAGGTTTCTCGAGAGGCGATAAGCTCCTTTTGGTTTTTCCGGTCTGAAGAGAAATATCTCCTGCGGAAGAAAAGATATCTTCAGTTCCTCCTATTTTTGCGAGAGCACCCTTTTGTTCTATTTTTTCTATTGTCTCGAAGCCAAGAGTAACGAATTCTTCACCGGGATATTTTATCTTAACGGAAAAAAGAAAAAATAAGAGAATTAGAACAATGTATATAATCACTGTTGATACGAGAGAAGTAATCTTTGTGTTCACTCTATTCCCGGTGTTGTGGCGATTACGAATTTACTCGCGCCACTTTTTCTGACCATTTCCATTACTTTTACAGTCATATCGATTGTAACATCGCGGTCAGCTTTAATTAATATTATTTTATCAGTAGCGTCTTTAAGAAGATAAGGAAAGTTGGAAATTTGGACGGGGTTGTCTTCAAGGTAAACAGCTCCGCTTTTGGTTATTGTTATGGTTACCTTCTCCTCCGTTACCGCTTCCTTTGCAGCTGTTCTCGGCAGATGAACCTTGATGCCCGGTTGCACGATATATGTGGATGTCAGCAGGAAGAAAATCAAAAGGAGGAGTACGATATCAGCTATAGAAATAACCGGAAAAGTGATTATCCTTTTAAATTTTGATTCCAATTCCATCTTAATTACTCCATAAATACTGATATCTCAGAGCTTACCCTGTTGATATCTCTCAAGATCCCGTTCATCCTGTCGGAGAGAGCATTGTATAGGAGAAGAAAGAGAATCCCGACCGGTAATCCTGCGGCGGTGGTCACAAGCGCTTCCCATATTCCGCCAGCAAGGCTGGAAGGATTAACGCCTCCTCCTAAAACTTCGATTTGCATAAAAGCCTTTATCATGCCCAGGACGGTTCCGAAAAAACCAAACATAGGCGCTATAGAGCCCATAGATGCTACAATGCCTAAACCGTTTTCCAGATTCTTTAATTCTACGGCTGCGCCTGCATACATAGCTTCTTTTTTCCCGGAGATAATTCCTTTGGTCATTACTCTTGTTACAGGAGTATCGTAACCCTGGATTTCTCTAAGAGCGTCTTCAGGACTTTTTTCTTTCAACCAGGCACAGACTCTTTTCAACAAGTCGTCAGTTGGGCTCTGGCTTCTCTTATAATAAAGAAAACGTTCAATAGCAAAAAAAAGTCCTACGAACAATGATATAGCTATAGGAACCATTGTCCAACCGCCTTTAACGAGAATCGACATTAAACTCATTAGACCTCCTTTTAGTTTTTATATTTTATGTATTAATGTATGCAAAGTCAAGGACTTCTTTTTTTATCAGCTATTAGCTTTTGGCTTTCGGTTGTTGGAAAAGTCTTCATTATCAATGTTAAAGAGTAAAATCCTTTGTCTACACATCAGGGACGCTCCAGACTTACTCCTTTTTAACATTAACCTCAAAAAATTCAGCTGTTTTCCTGTATGAGTGACCTCTCAAACAAAAATTAAATATATCTTTTCTTAAATCGTAAACGAGGGACTTGTTTTGTTAACTATATTTTTATACATAAAACATTTCATAGTGGGGCTATTTTAGCCCCGCGTCTTTTTAAGTGCAACCCTTTAATTGTATCTTCCAACTCTTTTACGGTCTTATCGCTCATTATATTTAACTTCCTGACTGTACCACCCTGTGCGTGAACTCTCCCACAGAATCAGGCGAATCAACTTGACAAAGTATAGATGGGCTGGTATACTTTTGTAAATAATCTTGACTTTTGATTTGTGTCTATTAATATAATTAAAAAGGAAAGCAAGTTATGAAAATTGCAATAACCGGATATGGTAAGATGGGTCAAATTACCGAACGACTGGCGGCAAGCCACGGAATTGAAGTCGTTTCGACAATTGACCCGTTGGTAAAGTCTGCGAAGTTCAGGGCGTTAAGCGAAAAAGCCCTTTCCGGAGCCGAAGTCGTAATCGATTTTACTGTTCCTGATGTTGTTCTTCTGAATATCGAGAAATATATAGAGTATGGCAAGAATGCAGTGATAGGGACTACCGGCTGGTATGAACATTTAGACGAAGTTAAAGAAAAAGTTAACAAAAGCGGCATAGGACTTATTTGGTCGGGTAACTTTTCTATCGGGGTCAACATATTTTTCCGGATAATTGGACATAGTGCCGGTTTGATTAACAGGTTTCCATTCTATGACGTAATGGGATACGAATTACACCACAACAGGAAAAAGGACAGCCCTTCCGGAACTATGGATATGATTGGTAATATTCTTCTCGAGAAAATTAAAAACAAGAAAAAAATAGTAACGGAGAAACTCGAGAGAAAAATCTCGGAAGAAGAAATACATCTCGCTTCCGTAAGAGGAGGCAGCGTTCCCGGAACTCACGTGGTTGCTTTTGATAGTGATGTCGATACGATCGAATTAAAACATACAGCAAGAAGCAGGGAAGGCCTTGCCGTGGGAGCGCTGGAGGCAGCTCGTTGGATAAAGGGAAAGAAGGGATTTTATAATATTGATGATATGATGAATGAAATAATAGGAGGTTAAAATGTTTCAAGGTGTTTTTACCGCAATAGTTACACCATTTAATGAAGATACTAGTATAAATGAAAAAGACCTTAAAAATTTATTGGATTTTAATATAGAAAAAGGAATATCGGGTATAGTTCCGATGGGAACGACAGGGGAATCTCCTACTCTTAGTCATGAGGAACACGTTAAGGTAATAGAAATAGTTTGCAAACACGTAAATAAAAGGGTACCGATTATTGCGGGAACCGGCTCGAATTCTACAAAAGAAGCTCTTTATATGACTTCCAGAGCTAAGGAATTGGGAGCGGATGCAAGTCTTCAGGTTGCACCTTATTACAATAAGCCGACTCAGGAAGGTTTCTATCGTCACTTCAAAACAATCGCCGATGAGGTAGACCTCCCTATGATTATTTATAATATACCTGGGAGAACCGGAAAAAATATAGAAACCGACACAATAGTAAGATTGGCGAAACATCCAAATATAATAGGAGTAAAAGAGGCATCCGGCAGTCTTCCTCAGATGATGGATGTTATCAACGAAACACCTGATGATTTCATTGTTCTTTCAGGAGATGACAATTTGACACTTCCCTTGATGGCGGCAGGTGGGAGAGGTGTTATAAGCGTTGCAAGCAATATCATTCCCGACAGGATGAGCGCGATGGTAACGGCAGGATTAAACGGCAATTTCGAAAAAATGAGGAGAATACATTACGAGCTTTTGCCTTTCTTTAAAGCCGAGTTCATCGAAACGAATCCAATACCTATAAAAACCGCTCTTGCAATGAAAGGAATGATAAAAGAAGTTTTCCGCCTGCCTATGTGCGAAATGGGCACGGAAAACAAGAAAAAACTGAAAAAAGTCCTGAAGACTCTGAAAATTTTGTAGATAGCCGCGAAGATTTTAGGGTTTAGGTGATAAGTAGCAGCGCATATCTGACACAATTTGTAGCAGCGGATGTCTGA
>CAZGBM010000068.1:0-9822 GCA_964523975.1 uncultured bacterium
TAGCCGTGCCGGAAGGCGCTGCTGGATCACCTCCTTTCTACGGAGTAAAACTCCAAAAGAAACTTAAAGTGTACGTAAAGCTCTGACAGCTATTCAATTATCAACTAATATCTTAGATATATAAGATTAAACTAAAAATCCTGCAATTTATGCAGGATTTTTTTATTTTATTCCTTGTGGTAGAAGGTGACAGTCTTAGCTGATTTTTATTAGTTGAGTTTTTTTACGGTATAAACGAAATCGATAATGTTTTGCTTATTCCTTCTACTCCGCAGATTATTGCTCCGACGGAGGCGTTTAAGCTGTGATGTTTTATGTTTATTGCAAAGGAAAAACCAGATAAAACAGAAGAATCAATTCTCTCGAATTTACCGATTTTGCTATTGTGACCAGCGGTAAAGGAAAAATTTTTATTAAAATCATAAGAAATAGAAGAGCATTCGCCCAGAAGCGAGCTGTATTCAAGGGAAAACATTATTTTATTGTATTCTAATAATCCTCCGAGTCTTGCTTCTATCGGCAGATTTTCTATTTCCGACACAAAAGCCTTAATTTGTTTTCCGAAATTTCTTATATAAACAGAGAAAGACAATAATTCGTTTAAGGAATAAATACCGCCTATATCCATACCAAGTCCGTAACTATTATATTCATCGACATTTGTATAAGGAAGGAGTGTTTTTGCGCCCAAGAGAAATTTGTTTATCTCTATATTTCCTGCTATTACCGGAACTGCAGATTGATAATTGAATGAACCTGTTGAAACACCAGTCATTTCTGTTTTAGCCATGCTTTCGCTGTGCATTAATTGAACGCCTACCCCTAAATTGAAAGAATTCAGCTCCCATATTTTACCGAATGACCCAAAAATAAGACCTGAGTAGTTAAAAGCCGATGCTATATATGCATTTTTTCCCATCCCGGCAGGATTCCAGAATAAATTTTCGGGTCTTTCCTTAACTGTGGAGAAAGCTGTACCGGAAGTAAAAACCTTCCCGTTATAAGGCAGAGTTAGGTATGTAAAAGAAAGCAATATTAGTATATTCATTCGACGGTCACCGATTTTGCAAGATTTCTGGGTCGGTCAACGTCTCTTCCGTTTAACACAGCTATATGATAAGCAAATAGTTGCAATGGAATACTTACAAGAATAGGGGATAAGTTTTCTTCACATTCAGGTATATAAAATACTTCGCTTCCAAGTTTTTTTATTATATCATCGCCTTGGGTTCCTATCACAATGACTTTCGCTTTTCTTGATCTTAATTCTTCGATATTACTCAACATTTTGTCGTAAACGGAAGATTTTGTGGCTATAGCTACTACAGGGCTTCCTTCCGAAATAAGGGCAATCGGACCATGTTTCATCTCTCCTGCAGGATAACCGGTTGCGTGAATATAAGAAATTTCTTTGAGTTTCAATGCTCCTTCCAGGGCTGAAGGATAATTTATTCCCCTTCCTACGAACATGAAATCTTTTGCATCTTTGAATTTCTTTGCTATTTTTTTTATTTCATTTTCTTTTTCAAGAATTTTTTTCATTTTTTTCGGAAGTGCTTTAATTTCTTTAATCTTCTTATTTATCTCAGAATCATCAAGCGTCCATTTGAGTTTTGAAAGATATAATGAAAGAATGTATAGCTGGAAAAGTTGAGATGTATAAGCCTTGGTCGAAGCTACTCCAATTTCCGGACCTGCATTTAAATAAATAGTACTATCCGATTCCCTTGCGATGGTACTACCCTGTACATTGACAAGAGAAAGAATTTTTAAAAACTTGGCTTTTGCTTCGCGGAGTCCCGCGAGAGTATCGGCTGTTTCTCCCGATTGGGTTATTGCCATTACCAGGAGTTCTCCACCCATTATTGGATTTCTATATCTGAATTCCGAGGATATATCGATTTCAGTACGAATACGGGCAAAGTCTTCGAATAGATATTTCCCTACGTATCCGGCATGCCATGAAGTTCCGCAAGCCTGGATTATGATATGTGATAAATTGGCGAGCTCCTGGGGAGAAAAATGGAAATTTTCTCCGAAATCGAAATCTTTTTCTCTTATTCTAAGTTTGATATTTGTATCTATTATGTCAGCCTGCTCATGAATTTCTTTTAACATATAATGCGGAAAACCTTCTTTTTCAAGACTTTCAGCACTCCATGTTATTTTTTTCTTTTCTTTCTCGATCTTTTTTCCTTCATTATTGTAAAACTCCACCTTATCCCTTTTTATTATGCCTAATTCTCCGTCGTTCATAATAACAATATTCTTTGTATGGTCTAGAAGAGCGGGTATATCAGAAGCGATAAGATTCTCCTTATTTCCTATACCTACGATTAAAGGACTTCCATACCTATATACTATTATTTTATCTGGTTCTGCCGTGCATATTGCTGCAATAGCATACGAGCCTTGAAGCCTGGATACGGTTTTCAGAACACTTTCTTTTAGACTGCCGTTGTAGTTTTCTTCGATGAGGTGGGCAATTATCTCTGTATCGGTATTGGATTTAAAGAAATGTTTTTTCTTTATAAGTTCTTCTTTCAATGTGTAGTAGTTCTCTATAATTCCGTTGTGCACAACGGCTATTGAATTTTTGCAATCGACTTGAGGGTGAGCGTTCTGATCTGAAGGTTCTCCGTGAGTAGCCCATCTGGTGTGTCCGATTCCCAGGGTTCCCGATAGAGGTCTCTCGGCGAGTATTTTCTGGAGATTCATTAATCTACCCTTTACTTTTCTGACTTCAAGGTCTCCGTCTAATACCGAAGCAACTCCTGACGAATCATATCCTCTGTATTCTAATCGCCAAAGTCCTGCCATTAAAACAGAATTGATATCTTTATCTCCTATATACCCGACTATTCCGCACATTTATACTTCTCCCTGTTTCTTAACAATGTTTATTAACTCTCTGGCGCTCTCTTTTGTGGGTGCTTCTGCAATGATGCGTAAAATCGGTTCTGTGCCGCTCATCCTTATATGAATCCAGCGGTCATCTTCTTTTATTCTTACTCCGTCAATCAGATTTAAATCCTTGTTTTTGTTTGCATTTTTTATTTTTTTAAGCGTTTCTTTCATTTTGTTTTCGTTTTCCATTTTTATTGCTTCTTTTATCATCTCATATCTTGGGAAGTCATTAACTATTTGCGATATAGGAATCTCTTCTTCTGCAAGGTATTGTAATATAAGAGCCATAGCTCCCATTCCATCCCGGGTGTATTGTATTTCGGGGTTGATAACGCCGCCGTTGCCTTCCCCGCCTATAACAGCTTTCTTTTCTTTCATAATTTTGACCACATTTGCTTCGCCTACAGGAGAACGATAAAATGATACTCCGGCTCTTTTAGCTATATCTTCAACACTTTTGGTGGTGGATAGATTGACTACAACGGGGCCTTTCTTTTTATTTAAAACGGCTTTTGTTGCAAGTGCTATGGTATATTCTTCATTAATAGGTATCCCTTTTTCAGAAACTATTGAGATTCTATCGCCATCCGGGTCTGTAGCAAAACCGATATCTGCACCGATTTCCTTGACTTTTTCTGCCAGACTTTTAAGATTTTCTGCTCTCGGTTCAGGTATTCTTGAAAATTTACCACTGCCGTCACAGAAAACCGGATAAATTTCGACGTTAAGATTTTTTAAAAATTCTTGAAAAGCAAAAGAAGCACCCCCGTTGACGCAATCCAGAGCGACTTTAAATTTTTTTCTTTTTATTAATTCCGGATTTATTCTCGAGATTGAAAGAACTCCTTCGATATGATTTTTAATCGCTTCTTTGTTTATTTCCAACTTACCGTAATTTTCAGCCGAACTCCAGGAAACGACATTTTTTTCCAACGAGTAAAATTTTTCGGCTTCTTCTTTACTTAAGAATTCTCCTGAAGGCCCCACGAGTTTTAAAGCATTCCACTCGGCCGAATTGTGTGAAGCAGTTATAACTATACCACCGGAGGCTTTCAGTTTTTTTATATTATATAACAATGTTGGAGTGGGGACGAGGTCGATATCGATTACGTCGGCACCAATTCCTGAAAGTCCCGCAATTACGGCATTTTTAAAAGCAATTCCCGAAGATCTTGAATCTCTACCAACTATTATTTTCTTTTTATGGGTGAATTCTCCGAATTTAGCGGCAAAATTTAAAATGGTTGCCGGGTTGAATTTACTGCCTACTATGCCTCTAATTCCGGAGACGCTTTTTATAACCATCTATTTGCTCCATCAGGTCTTCGAGGCCTTTATTTGCTTTTGCTGAAATAAAAACAGCTTTTGGATATTTTTTCTGCATATGGTTGAGTAAAGCCGGGTCTATAACCTGATCTATTTTGTTAAACACTAAAATATTATCAAAGTCGCTGATTTCCAAAAAATTCATTACTTTCATGGTTTCGTCAAGTTCTTCTTCGATTTTTTCTGAAGAAGTGTCAACCAGTATGAGCCTTAGATTTGAAATTTGAGCTTCTTCGAGAGTTGATCTGAACGAAGACATAATCTCTGTAGGTATTCCCCGTATGAAACCGACGGTATCGATCAGTAAAAATTCTCTGCCATTATGGTTTTGCGCCAGTCTTGTAAGTGGGTCGAGCGTAACGAAAAGTTTATCTTCCACAACTGCATGACTGTTAGTCAAAGCGTTAAAAAGAGTTGTTTTTCCGGCGTTAGTGTACCCGAGAATTGCTACGCTGAAAGCTCCTTCTCTGTTTTTTCTCTGTACGTTTCTTGTTTTTTCCACTTTGCTCAATTCTTTCTTTAAATGGCTTATCCTTTTGCGTATTTTTCTTCTATCAACTTCCAATTTGGTTTCACCCGGACCTCGTGTGCCTATTCCTCCGCCAAGTCTTGAAAGTTCTACTCCATGTCCGGTCAATCTACTTAGACGGAAATTTAGCTGAGCGAGTTCCACTTCAATTTTTGCCGAGCTTGTTCTCGCATGCTGTGCAAAGATATCCAGTATTATATCCTGTCGGTCAAGTACTTTTTTCCCGGTCATTTCCTCAAGGTTTGAAATCTGTGCCGGAGAAAGAGATTCATTAAAGAGAAGAATTTCAACGTCTATACCTTTAAGATATTCGATTTTACCTTTTCCGATATAAGTAGCCGGATCAGGTTTGTCCTTAATCTGAATGATTTTTTCTATAGGAAGAGCTCCTGCCGTCTTTGCAAGTGATTCCAATTCCCTTAATTCTTCGAATTTTGCTTTTTTTTCTGTATTTTTTCTTACCAGACTTATTATTAATGCTTTTTCTTTTTTAACTTCTTTTATATTAAACATTTAAACAATTAATTTCTTTATAGATTAACATTTAAAAGATAGAAATCAAGGGTTAAGCAGGGCAAATCTAATACGCTTTCCCAAAGATTACTTTTTGTTCGGCAGGTTTTCCGGTGAATAAACATTTACCCTTTTCGTTTTTGTTCTCATCTTCAAGCGGAATGCAGCGGATAGATACGTTGAGATCTTCCTGTATCTTTTTTTCTATCTCCTGGTCTCCGCTAAAGTAGGCTAGCACAAAGCCACCGTGTATTTCCGGATTTTCTCTATTTCGGGGAGTGAAAAAATCATAAAATTCATCTTTGGAGTTTAACGTTTTTGTATTATCTTTCAATAATTTACTGGCTCTGTAATAAAGCGAGTCCTGAATTTCTGTTAACAATTCTGATGCATTGTTAATAAATTCTTCCGTTTTTTGAGATAAGTTTTCATATGGGGATTTATCTCTTCTGCTTACAGATAAATTATCATTATCTATTTCCTGTGGACCGATTTCAAGACGGATTGGTACGCCTTTTTTTACCCAATCCCATTTTTTTCTTCCTCCTGAGAGCTCGCCTTTGTCGACAATAACATTGATGTTAGAATTGTTATAGATAATTTCTGAAAGTTGTTTTTTTATTTTATCGCAATGTTCGAAAACCTTGTTTCTAAACTCATCTTTGGGAACAACAGGTAATATTACTATATGCAGAGGGGATAATTTAGGAGGTAGAACCAGTCCGTCATCGTCGCCATGTACCATGATTAAACCGCCTATTAAGCGCGTGGATACACCCCAGGAAGTCGTATAGGCATATTTGAGTTTTTTATCTTTATCAAGAAATTTTATATCCGAAGCTTTTGCGAAATTCTGTCCGAGAAAATGGGAGGTTCCTGCCTGCAGGGCTTTACGGTCCTGCATCATAGCTTCCACAGAGTAAGTTATTTCTGCTCCGGGGAATTTCTCGCTTTCGGTTTTTCGTCCTTTAATAACTGGCATTGCCATATAATTTTGCATAAAATCGGAATATACATTTAACATGGTCAAGGTTTCTTCCATTGCTTCTTTTTCCGTGGCGTGGACAGTATGTCCTTCCTGCCATAGAAACTCTGTTGTTCGTAGGAACATTCTTGTACGCATTTCCCACCGGACAATATTCGCCCACTGGTTTATAAGTAAAGGCAGGTCTCTGTACGACTGGACCCATTTTGAGAACATTGCCCCTATTATTGTTTCCGAAGTAGGGCGTATAACCAGAGGCTCTTCAAGTTCGCCTACCGGTTCTAGCTTACCATCTTTTCCTTTTTCCAGCCGGTGATGAGTTACTACCGCACATTCCTTGGCAAAACCTTCTACGTGTTCTGCCTCTTTTTCAAGAAAGCTTATTGGGATAAATAATGGGAAATAAGCATTTTGGTGACCTGTTTCCTTGAATTTTAAATCAAGTTCTTTTTTTATGTTTTCCCAGATAGAAAACCCCCAAGGTTTAATTACCATGCAGCCCCTGACGGGTGAATTTTCAGCGAGGTCAGCCGCTTTGATTACTTCCTGATACCACTCAGGGTAGTTCTCTTCTCGCGTTGGCGAAATCGCATTTTTTCTTTTATTCATAATACTCCTTTATTTTAATCGAGTTAGTCGGGTTTTCGTCTTGAATTTAATATTTTAAAGTAAAATGTCAACCAAGAATATTATAGAAAAAGATGTATTTTGCCACAGAGACACAGAGAACACAGAGTCCCAACACCCAACCTATTTTTAATGTGTTGTTTAACCCCAACCCTGAAAGCCCAGATTTTGCCACAGAGACACAGAGAACACAGAGAAAAACAAAACGCACAGAGAATAAAGTATATTTTTGTTTGTTTAAAACCCAACCCATACCAAAACTTAGAACAACAACAAATCATACGAATAACACAAATATAAAAAATAGCTATATTTTTTAATAAAAATAACTCTTCCCAAATTTATTTGTGCAATTTGTGCTATTTGTTGTTAAAATCAGCTCTTAGCTTTTCGCCTTTAGCTGTTAGCTTAGAAAAGAAAGAAAAACTTTGTGTTCTTTGTGGTTAATATTAAATGGTTTTACAGAAAAATCAAAGAAGCATACTTGAAATTTTTATATTTTGTATTATAATATTTTTATGAACAGAAAAAATTACATGGAGAAAATGGTTGAGGATATTTTGAATGAAATCTTTAAAAGTTATCCTGATTATGCGGATTGTAAACCTTATAGAGAAGAAATAACTGCGCTGGCTCTCACTAAATGTGAACCTTTTTACACTACCAGTGATGTAGGACATGCAGTGGTAAAGACAAAGATGAATAGCTCCGGCTTTCGTTCAAAAGTCACTGCCATTGTCATGGAAGCAATAGATAAAGTCAAAGATAATCCCAGGGAGAAAGATTAACCTGATTTTCAATCTTATATAGGGGGTTTCTAAATGTTTTTGCATAAAGTGTTGTTCCTTTTTTTTATTAATATTTAAACAGGTTTTTTCTATGAATGTTGGCTTTCTTCAATTTTCGCCAGTCTTTGGTAATCCTGAACAAAATTTGACTTTTATAAGAGAGAATTTAAAAAATATACCTTATACTGATATACTGGTTCTTCCGGAGCTTGCACTCACTGGTTATACTTTTGAAGATTCGGAAGAAGCTTATTGTTTAAGTGAAGAGATAGGGGGTACCTTTAGCAAGGAATTGGCAAATATTGCCGGGGAAAACAATATTACAATGGCAGTCGGATTTCTCGAAAGAGAGGGTAAGCATCTTTATAATTCGAGTATTCTTGTTGATGGAAAAGGTGTTATAGGAGTTTACAGAAAGGTTCATCTTTTTCGTGATGAGAAGGCCATTTTTAAATCGGGAAATAAAGGGTTTCCTGTCTTTGCCGTCGGAGACGTTAAGGTTGGCATGCTTGTTTGTTTCGATTGGATATTCCCTGAAGCTGCCAGAACGCTTGCTCTTAAGGGAGCCGATATCATTCTCCACTCGGCAAATTTGATTTTTCCGTACTACCAGAGGGCAGCTGTTACCAGAGCAATAGAAAACAGGATTTTTATAATTCTTGCAAATAGAACCGGAATGGAAGATAGATTTGGTGTAAGGAATGTATTTACCGGAGAAAGCGAGATAGTTAATCCCGAAGGCAATGTAATATTGAAAGCTGGTAAAAATGATGAAGGGGTATTTTCGGTTGATATCGACCCCCGCGATGCCAGGGATAAGAACGTGACTGAATTGAACAATATTTTTGAGGATAGAAAACCGGAATTCTATGAAAATTGGGGATAAATAATTTTACCACAGAGCACACAGAGAAAAAACTAATACACAGAGAACAAAAAAATATATTTTCTTTTAATAAAACCCACTTCCCAACACCAAAAAAATAATATCTCGCACAAAGATACTAAGAACACAAAGAAAAAATATTTCATTTTTTACAACTCATATCTACTTACTATTTTCCACTATTTGTCTATTTTTCAATTTAACCGTTTAACTTATAAGCTTATAGCTTGAAATTTTACTTAATATAGTTAAATTTATATTATAACGGAAGGGCGGATAGTCGCGCTCTCTTTTGAGAGTGAGGAAAGTCCGGACATTGCGGGTAAGAGAGGCTCCCTTAGGGAGGCACCGTAAGGTGACGGAAAGTGCCACAGAAAATATACCGCCTTGCTTTTGCAGGGTAAGGGTGAAAAGGCGAGGTAAGAGCTCACCGGACTTCTGGCGACAGGAGTCGCATGGTAAACCCCCTTTAATGCAAGACAAATAGGGTAGGTTCACTTGCCTGGACCGATAATCCCGGGTAGTCGCAAAGATCAATGACTATCTATAACAGAATCCGGCTTATAGCCCTTCCGTTTTTATTTGCCACAGAGACACAAAGAACACAGAGTCCACACCACACCCCTTTTAATGTGTTTAATTGAACCACAAAGGTCACAAAGAGCACAGAGAAAAAAACAAAAATTATGCTTTCGTTTAAAACTCACCCCCAAACACCATTTTTCACATGTAGGACATGTAGAAAATGTAGTTTTTTGTTTTTGTTAAATCCCAACCCGTAAATCGCAAATGCTAACTTCAGCGCAGAGACACAGAGAACGCGGAGTCAAAAAATACACAAAGAGTCTACAAGATTTATGTTGACAAAGAGGAATATATTTTTATAATATCGATGTATATGAAATTAACTAGGGGCATTAAAATTGTTCTTTAGGATTTAATTTAAGAATGATCAAAAAATTATATTCAATCGGAATGATATCGATATTAATTCTTGGGTCATGCACCCAAAGTTTCATACCCGAATCGTCAAATTCGTCACACCGGACCAAGCAGGATGAATCAAACAGGAAGCATCGATTAATTGTATTAACCGATATCGAAGCTGACCCGGACGATACACAATCTTTGGTTCGTTTACTTTTATATTCTAATGAAATTGATATAAAAGGATTAATTGCTACAACCTCTTGTTGGCATAAAACGAGAGTCGATCCTGAATCAATAAAAAAAATAATTCAAGCCTATGGCAAAGTACAAC
>CAZGBM010000069.1:0-9639 GCA_964523975.1 uncultured bacterium
TTTTTTATCCTGTCTAAATATTGGGGATGGGGGAAGGGTTTTAAAAAATACAAATATATTTTTTTGTTTTTTTCTCGGTGTGTTTTTTCTCTGTGTACTCTGCGTCTCTGTGGCAAAGACAGTTTTTTGTATTGACAAACAAAACAGGGGGTATATATTCAAGATAATTAAGGTTAATTTTAAGGAGATATAAAATGGTTGATATTTTAAAAAATTGGTTTAAAGAAAAAGAAGAGTACCAGTTCAAAAGCAAAACAATTTCACAAGAAGTCTTATCTAAATTGGAAGAAACAGCGAAGTTATGTAGAGGGGATATAATGAAAATGACAACGGTAGCAGGTTCTGGACACCCGGGCGGTTCAATGTCCTCTATTGATATATATACATCAGTTTATAGTCTTGCCGATATCCCGAATGATGAGATAGTCGTAAGTCACGGGCATACTTCTCCGGGAGTATATTCTATACTCGGCAGACTTGGAATACTCGACACGGAAGAGATTTTGGCGTTTTTTCGTCACATATCCGGTCCTTATGAAGGACACGTAGAATCTCATCTTCCGGGAATAATCTGGTCAACAGGCAATCTGGGACAGGGTCTTTCCGCTGCCTGCGGTTTTGCAATGGCAAAAAGATTTAAGAACGATAATTCAAGAGTTTTTGCTCTTATGAGCGATGCGGAGCAGGCAAAAGGACAGGTCGCCGAAGGAAGGAGATTTGCTTCGAAATTCAAATGTAACAATATAACTGTAGTGATCGACGATAACAACAGACAGATATCAGGAAAAGTAGAAGATATAATGCCCATAAACATCAAAGAGGATTATCTTGCCGACGGATGGAAAGTCCTTGAAGTATGCGGTCATAGCGTTAAGGAATTATATGAAGCAATACACACGGCAATTAACGATACTTCGGCTCCTTATGCAATACTTGGCGATACAGTTATGTGTAAAGGAGCTTCATTTATAGAAGGTAACGAAGAATATCATGGTAAAGCACTTTCAAAAGAGGAATTGGATAAGGCATTAAAAGAATTAGACATTGAGAACGATACCGAAAAGTATATTAAAAAGAGAGCTTCCTCGAAAGCAAAACCCGTTAAAACAAACAAAAACGTTTATCCTCTGCCGAGGTTGGATTTAGGAACCCCGGTTGAATATAAAGTAGGCGAGAAAGCTGCAAATAGAGATGTTTACGGTACTGCGCTGGCTGATTTAGCGAAACTAAACAAGCCGGGAACCATTGTCGTAACGGATTGCGACCTTGCAAGTTCCGTTAGAACGCATAAATTCGCAAAGGAACGCCCAGAGTATTTTATTCAAAATGGTGTAAGCGAACATAATACTACTACTGTTTCAGGAGTTCTTTCTATTCGGGGATTTCAAACTTTTTATTCTGATTTCGGAGTTTTTTCTTTCGACGAGACATATAATCAGCACCGTTTAAACGCTATAAACAATACAAAACTTCGTGTCGTTTCTACCCATAATGGTCTTAACGTCGGTGAGGACGGTAAAACTCACCAGTGTGTCGATTTTATAGGGTTAATTAAAAACATACCCGGTTTTGAAATTATAATTCCGGCGGATCCGAACCAGACAGATAGGGTGACGCGATATATTACCACTATGGATAGTAATGTCGCGGTTGTTGTCGGAAGAGCAAAAAGCCCTGTAGTTGAGGACGAAAACGGCAATGCCTTCTATGGCGGAGATTATAAATTCGAATACGGTAAAATCGATAAAGTAAGAGAAGGAAAGGACGGTGTAATTCTTTCATACGGATATCCTTTTGAATTTGCTATCAAAGCGAGAGAAATCCTTAAAAGTAAGGGTATTGAAATCGCTGTAATGAACGTTTCCTGTCCGCTCGCGATTAGCGAGGAAGATGTAGCCTCTATTGCGGGATACAAGAATATCTTTACATATGAGGAGCATCTGCTTTCCAGCGGGCTTGCCTGTATAATGGGAAGTCTTCTGGCAAGGACTGGTAAAGCCGTTAACCTCCACAGCTATGGAGTGGAAGGCTTTTCTCCTTCGGGCGCGAGTAACGACCTTTTTAAAGTACTGGGATTAGACCCCGAATCGATAGCAGCAAAGATTGAAAAAGCAATTAAATAATATTAAATCTTTAATATAAAAAAAGGCAGGGAGTTCACCCTGCCTTTTTTTTATTTCTTGAATTCCAGCGCTACGGAATTTATGCAGAATCTTTTCCCCGTTGGGGCAGGTCCGTCGTCAAAAACGTGGCCCAGATGTCCTCCGCACCTCGCACAGAGAACTTCCGTTCTAATCATTCCTCCTGTTGAGTCCGGCTTTGTTTCTATTTTACCCTCAGCAATTGCCTGGTAAAAACTTGGCCAGCCTGTTTCGGATTCGAATTTTGAATCCGAACTAAAGAGTTCGTTCCCGCAGGCGGCACATACGTAAGTCCCTTTTTCTTTATGCTTGTAATATTTCCCCGAGAAAGGTCTTTCCGTGCCTTTTTCTCGCATAATATAGCATACATCAGGAGGAAGTTCTTTTTTCCATTCTTCTTCTGTTTTAGAAATTTTATCCATTTTTACCTCTTTTTCGCTGCTCATATAAGCGCCGTTTTCTTTAGCGGCAGCTTCTGTTTTCTCTGCTTTTGAGCAGGATATAGTGAAAGCTATAGTTAAAATTATTAAAAGCCATTTTTTTATCATTTTCGCCTCCGGCATCGGCTATCTCTATTAATACAGACGTTTAAGCGGTGCAGTAGTTCCGCTGACGTGTAATATTAACCACAAAGATTACAAAGAACACAAAGAGAAAAGGGTTAATAAGGGACAACGAATCACACAAATAGCCCAAATGAAAAAAAAGAGAATAGCCATGGATTAGCACTGATAAATATGGATTAAAAATTGTGTTTTATTGATTAGAAAACAATATACTTTTTCTTTTTTCTCTACGTGCTCTGTGGCTTAGCGTGAGGATTAGTTTTTCTTTCGTGTGTTTTTTTAACACGAATTTAAAAGGGGTAGTGGTGGGGTTTGGTATATTTAGTGTATTTCGTGGTTAAATCAGTTTTTGTTCTCTGTGTTTAATATTTCCCCGGGAAATGGCATTTGACAGAGACGCCCTTTTCTTTTTCCTCGAAAAGGGGGTCTTCTCTTTTGCATATATCTTTTGCTATAGGACATCGTGGGTGAAAACAGCAGCCGCTTGGCTTGTGTAAGTAGGAAGGTACTTCTCCTTTAGGAGGTTGTTTCTTTGCTTTTATTCTGGGATTTCCTTTGGGTACTGCAGATAGAAGTACTTTTGTATATGGGTGGAGAGGATTATTATAGATTTCCTCTGCCGGGCCCATTTCCATAATATATCCTAAGTACATTACGGCAATCCGGTGGGCTATATGTCTTACTACAGATAAATCGTGGGAAATAAATATATAAGTGACTTTGAATTCGTCCTGAAGGTCCTGCATTAAATTTATTACCTGAGCCTGAATTGAAACGTCAAGGGAAGAAACAGGTTCATCAGCAATAATAAGCTCCGGATTTGTAGATAAGGCACGGGCAATTCCTACTCTCTGGCGCTGTCCTCCCGAGAATTCATGAGGGTATCTGTAAATATGTTCTTCGCTCATGCCGACTTTTCGAAGAAGGTCTTTCACTATATCTTTGTTTTCTTTTTTCTTTCCTCGATGAACGATTAAAGGTTCTTCTATTATATCTCCCACGGTAAATCGCGGATTGAGCGAGGAATATGGATCCTGGAATATCATTTGAATTTTACAGCGGTAAGGCATTAGTTCTCGTCTGTTTAATTTCGAAAGCGCTATTTTTATTTTCTGATTATTTCCATTTACAAGTGCCGCGTCATCATAATAGAATATATCACCAGCCGTGGGAGTGAGTATTCTGACAAGAGTTTTTCCTATTGTAGACTTTCCGCAGCCCGTTTCTCCTACAAGTCCGAAAACCTCTCCTTTGTTTATGGAAAAACTCACATCGTCTACCGCTTTGACGTGTCCGATAACTTTTCTCAAGACACCGCCTAAAACAGGGAAGTAAGTTTTTAAATTTTTGACTTCAAGCAAGGTATTTTTTTCTTTACCGTTTACCCGCAACAGCTTCTTTTTTTCTTCAAGTATATTTAATCCTGCTTTTTTGAATTGTGTCATCTGCTTTTGCCTTCTTTTGCGTAAAGATGACATCTTACAAGATGACCTTTTTCTATTTCTAATAATTCGGGAACGACCTTTTCGCAGACGGGCATCTTGTGCTTACAACGTGGATGGAAGGGACAACCTGTAGGGAAGTTCAGGATACCGGGAACGTTACCCGGGATGGCATTTAATCTTTTTTTCTTTTTTATGAGCGAGGGGATGGAATCCATAAGACCTACTGTATAGGGATGAAGGGGATTCTCGAATAATTTTATCGTACCGGCAATTTCCTGTATCTTTCCGCAGTACATAACCATTACCCTATCGCAGGTTTCTGCTATAACGGACAGGTCATGCGTAATCAGAATAATTGCAGATTCCTTTCTTTTGTTTTTTATTTCTGTCATGAGCTCAAGGATTTGAGCCTGTACGGTTACATCAAGGGCGGTCGTAGGTTCGTCAGCGATTAAAAGACTGGGATTACAGGAAAGAGCAATGGCTATCATTGCCCTCTGCCTCATTCCTCCGGAAAACTGATGGGGATAATCATCTACCCGTAATTCGGGAGAAGGGATTCCTACTTTCTCAAGCATCTTTATGGCTTCTTCTCTTGCTTCTTTTTTATTCATGTTTCTATGTATCATCATGGGTTCCATTATCTGAACTCCCACGGTGAATACAGGATTTAAAGATGTCATCGGTTCCTGAAAAATCATCGAAATTTCATTACCGCGTATTTTTCTCATCTCTTCCCATGGGAGATTTAGTAAATCTTTGTTGCGGAAGAAAATTTTTCCGCTTGAAATTTTTCCGGGTGGGTCAGGAATGAGACGCAGGATTGATAAAGCCGTAACCGATTTGCCGGAACCCGATTCTCCTACTATACCAAAAAATTCGCCTTCAAAAACGTTAAAGTCCAGACCATCGACCGCTTTTGCTTTTTGTTTTTCAATCATAAAATGAGTCTTTAGATTTTTAACTTTCAATAATTCTTTTATTTTTTTCTTTTCCATACTATCTCATTCTCGAATAAATTTTTGGGTCGAGTGCTTCTCTAACCGCTTCACCTATAAAGGCGATTAACATGAGAGTCAAGAACATGGCAACCATTGGAGATAAAGTGAGCCACCATGAGCTCAAGTTGGAAATCCCCTGTGATAAGAGCTGACCCCAGCTTGGGGTTGGTTCAGGTAGCCCGAAACCCAAAAAGTCAAGAGCTGCAAGAATGTCTATTCCGATAATAATAGTGAATGGAAGGAAGGAAATTGCAGGAGTTAGCGAATTTGGTAGAATGTGAGAGAAGATAATCTTTCTGTCGCTGACCCCTATAGATATGGCAGCATGCACATAATCATTTGATTTTTCGCGAAGAAATTCAGCTCTTATGTATCTTGCCATAGATATCCATTCGAAAAGAGAAAGGATTACAATCAATATCGTAAAGTTTGGTATCATTATCGACGAGATAACCATCACTGTAAAAAGAAAAGGAATAGATGCCCATATTTCTATGAAACGTAGCCCCAAAAAGTCAACCTTCCCGCCATAATACCCGAGAATGGCTCCGAAGAATATTCCTATTATGTAGCTTGTAAGAGTTAAAAGTAAAGAAAATGTCATGTAGATACGGAATCCATATACGAGCCTTGCAAGAACGTCCCTGCCTCTGTCATCTGTTCCCAGAAGGTTTCTTTTGTCGGGGGCGGTGGGTGGGTTTCTGTCTCCCAATTCATCGAGTAAATTTTCATTCGGCCCATAAGGATAAGGGGCAAGAAGGACCCAATCACCTCTTTTCTGTTCCTGGAAAATATTTCTTAAAATACGATGGTTGTCGAAGTCTTTTTTTATTCTGTCGTATAATTCGTATTTTGATTTTAGAGTAGTAAGTTTTTCATCGCTTAAATTCAGAGTGTCTGTGCCAGGAAGATTTTTGTATCGAAAATAATCTTCTTTTGCTTTAATCGCTTTAGAAAAGATATCTTTCTTTAAAGAAACATCATTATAAAGAGTTATGAACTTTTTACCGTCGAATTTAACGAGTAGAGCGTTTCCGTTGATAATAAGTTCTGCAAAGAAAGAAAGCAAATATGTTATACCGATAATTAAAAGGGAATAATATCCTCTTTTAAAGCTTCTGAACTTTTTTATTCTTTTAATAATTAGAGGGGAAAGAAAAGTTTTTCGCATTTTTTATAGAACCTCAGTCAAGCCTTATCCGTGGGTCAATTACACAGTAAAGAAAGTCGGAGAAAATATTACCAAGCATATAAAGAATAGAAGAAAAAACCAGAATCCCCAACATCACAGGATAATCCCTGTCCAGAATAGAGTTATAACCGAGAAGGCCGAAGCCGTGTATGTTAAAAACTTTTTCGATTAATAAAGAGCCGGAGATGATAATGGAAAAAACGCTTCCAAGTCCGGTGGCGATGGGAATCAGAGAATTACGAAGTGTGTGTTTAAAAATAACTGTTTTTTCGGACAAACCTTTTGCAAAAGCGGTCCTGACGTAATCTTTGCCGAGGTTTTCAATTAACGAATTTTTCATTAAAATTGTAAGAGAAGCAAAAGACCCGAGAGTATAACAAAAAACTGGTAGTATCATATGGTAAATATTATCCCACAATTTACCCAATAAAGAGAGGGTCTCGTAATCCATAGAATGGATTCCTCCCAGAGGAAAGATATTTAAAAATGAACCTCCTCCCAATAGAACGAGAAGGACAACTCCGGCGACCCATCCCGGGATAGAATATCCTACAAAAACCAAGGCGGAACTTATAAAGTCGAAAGTTGATCCGTGCTTAATTGCTTTTATTACTCCGAGTGGAATACAAACAAGGTAGGCTAGCAGAAAGCCCGCGATTCCAAACCGAAGAGAAATAGGGAACCGCTCCTTTATTACGTGCCACACGGGTTTTGAATAAGTGTAGGATTCTCCTAAATCAAATTGTATAACATTGCCCAACCAGATAAAATAAGAGATATAAAAAGGTTTATCGAAACCGTATATTTTTTTCAGTTTTTCCACCATCTCTTCGGATATTGCCGTACCGTGGGTTCCGATAGAAGTTCCTCCTCCGCCTTCCATCTGCATCTGTTTATATCGGAGGATTGCCATCTCGACAGGACCGCCGGGAGCAAATCTCGTGATTGTGAAAACAATAAACGTAACTCCAAGGAATGTCGGAATTATCATTAAAAGACGGCGGATAAAATAATTAATCATTAATAATGCCTCTCTTTAAATTTTTCCCATGCCTTAAGCTCATAAGTCCTTCCCGGAAGCAAAATTTCTTTATCTTTGGCTTCCTGTAATTTTCCTTCAAGTTCTGTATCAATCCACCAGAAAGCTATTACAGGCCAGTAAGGTTTGTAATTTATAAGTCCGTTATAATCCGTCTGCGAGAGGCCGAACTGGGGCATTCCGAATTTATTCCAGTATAATATTTTCATATTATCTTCATACCAGAGGAGCGCTGTCATATGCTTACTAACAAGTATGGAATCAAGGCTCTGAAGTATTTCTATCCTTTTTTGTAAATCATATTCCTGGTAATATGAGTCCAGTATTTCGTCAACCTTTTTGTCTTTTAGTCCCCAGATGTTAACGGAACCCTTTGTATCGGCAAATTTCGAGTGGTAAGAAACCTCAGGATTTGGGAATATCTCAATTGTAAATCGTAGGGATATCATTTTAAAATTAAATTCATCGAGGTCCTTTGAGTTTGTAGCCCATGTAACTCTTTTTAAATTGAGTTTAATGCCGACTTTTTTAAAGTCTTCCTGAAGTAATGTTTCTACTCGCGTGTCGTCGGTTCTGTAGATGTTTAATGTAATTTCAAAAACTTTCCCATCTTTAACGATATAACCATCATCGTTTAAATTTTTCTGGGAATAACCTGCCTCTTCCAGTAATTTTATTGCTTCTTCCTGATTGTATCTTATCTTTGGGTTGTTTGTATTTTCATAAGGAAGTCCGGCAAAATACGAATCCATATATTTGAATTCATTATAGTAAAATTTTTCGAGCATAAGTTTTCTGTTAAAAAGCAAGAATAGGGCTTTTCTTACTTTCATGTCATTGAAAGGCTCTTCTCTCATATTAAAATAAAGACCGTTTACAAAAGGCAAGTTGATATAAACTCGCTGCTTTATAATATGATTATATTTTATCTCATGCATTTTATCCGGAGTATATTCTTCTACCCATTTTTTAATAAGCGGTCTTTCGACAAGGATTATGTCCATATCTCCCTTTTTGAATTTTTCTCCCATGACTGTTTCCTCAGGGGAAAAACCAAAGTGAATCTTATCGAAATTAAAAAGATATTTATTCAAAGGTTTATTATTCGCCCACCAGGAAGGATTTCTGTTCAATATTATAAATTCATTTGGACTGGCTTTTTCAAAAATATATGGCCCTGAACCCATAATCATCTTATTGTTATAATCTTTCATATAATCAGTTGGTTTGATTCTCCCTATGATGTGTTCTGGCAGAACAAAAAAATCTTCCGCACTGATATTAAAAAAAACCCTCCAGGAAGGCTCGACGGGCTGGATTATCACAATCTCTTTAGAAAGAGCAACTGGGCGTTTGAACTTCAGAAACATTCCCTGCCATATAGGTTCCTTTAGATCGTCATGTACAACAAGATCCCATGTAGCAACAATATCAAAAGCAGTAACCGATGTGCCGTCCTGCCATTTGGCTTCCGGATTTATATGAAAAAAGTAAGTTTTCTTATCCGTAGTTATACACCATTTATCCGCAAGAGAAGGGAGATATTCAAGTGTTACGGGATCTATTTTAAGAAGGGTCTCATATATAAGAGATCTTAAGATTGCGTTTAAAAGATATGTCCAATTTTGGCCATAGGTTCTTAAAGTTGCAGGATAGCCAAAACAACCGAGATTTAGCGTGCCCCCTTTTTTTGCGTTTTTGTCACCAAGGATGATATCAGTAGTGTTTGTTGTCCATTTAATTGACTTGATAATACTATCAACCTGTTCTTCCGTTAAATCTTTCGAGCCGTATTTTTGCATTAATTCTTCTTCGTTTACAACTGTTTTTCGACTTTGCGAAGAAATATTTTTATCGCAGCAGGAAACAAAGAATAAGGCAAAGATTGAAATAGAAAAAACAAAGCGCTTACTTAACAATAGCGATTCAACCATCAATTTTTTCATTACGCAATATTATAACTTTTCGGTAAATCGTCAACCCATCCCTCTTTCTAATTACCACAGAGACACAGAGTACCTAGTGCGGCAAAGCCGCTAAAATGTAAAAATCAAAATGAAAAATGACAAATCAAAATTCAAAAAAAGAATTAGCCACGGATTAACACGGATAAACACAGATATAAAAAAATTTAATTGTTTTAAACAAAATAAGATTCGGGATGGGTGGTTGGGTAATCCGTGTACATCTGTGGCCAATTAATCTGGGGTGGGGTTGGGTAATTAAAATCTTTAAAAATCTGCGTTTATCTGCGT
>CAZGBM010000070.1:0-9212 GCA_964523975.1 uncultured bacterium
CAAGAATTAATATAATGAAATAAAAACAAATGTCAAGGGGGTTTTTTGTTGGATTTTGAGAAATCCAAAGCACATGGTTTACACTTTTGTTAAGGGTGCCTGCCCCCCATTTTTTTATTAATTACGTCGGTCATAATCAGAGGGATTTCCATCCGGGAAAGCGTCTCGGAGGGCTCGCCCCGTCGAATAGTAACTTATTCCACGGGGCAAGCGGGCATGGTCCCTTGAAATGCTTGCATTTCAAGAGGAGCGAACCCGAGAGCCGAGTGACAATTTCCTATGTATTCGGAAATTGACCACGTCTTTCTCGGATAGTAATCCCTCCGATTCTACAAATAACCGTGAATAAGTTATCCCACAATAAAAACTTTGTAACCTTTGCAATGTTTGATTTCTGCCGATTTAGCACAAAAAATTTGGGGGGGAAGGCAATTTGTTACGGGTCTTGACATTACCCAAATAAAAGTATACTCTCCTCTCTGTTATGAAAAATTTAAAGAAATTCAAAGTTGTTTTCCTTGCAATATTTGCCACTCTTTTATGGTCTACGGCTTTTGCCGGTGTAAAGATTGGGCTTCTTTATTGTTCTCCTATGCTTTTTGCAGGAATACGTTTCATTCTTGCGGGTTTAATTCTACTGCCCCTGGTCGGAGGATTAAGGAATTATTTTAAGTCAATACGCTCTAGCATAAAATCGATATTATTGGTGAGTCTTTTCCAGACTTTTCTTTTGTATTCTCTATTTTTTTGGGGAATGAATTTAGTTTCGGGCTCTACTGGAGCAATTGTTACAGGATCGACACCTCTAATAACCGCAATTGCCGCGCATATGATTCTAAAAAACGATAAATTATATATGAAAAAGGCGATCTTTATCTTTTCCGGTATGTTCGGAGTAATTCTAATCTCACTTGAGAAACAATTTATTATAGGCAACTCATTTAAAGAGTTGGCGGGTATATTTATTTTATTGGGAGCATCATTTGCGAGTGCAATGGGGAATATAGTAGTTGCTACCGATAAAAGCAAATTGGCTCCAATCACTTTAAATTCAGCTCAGATGAGTTTAGGGGGATGCGCGCTACTTCTGCTTTCGTTCTTAGTGGAAGGTTCTCCGCAAATAACAATTACGAAACAATTTGTTCTCGCACTACTATGGCTCGCATTTATATCGGCCTGCGGATTCTCACTCTGGTTTTATTTAATAAAGAAAGAACGAGTGAAAGTTTCCGAGTTGAATATGTGGAAGTTCATCATTCCCATATTCGGTGCAATCATCAGCTGGATTTTGCTAAAAAACGATTCACCGACCGTGCTCTCGGTCATCGGGATGTTGATAGTCGCCTTATCTGTATTGCTTTTTAATGTAAAAACAAGAAGTCGGTAATCAGGAGCCGGGAAACAAAATACCTCTGGTAAGGTACTATTCAGAAATCAAGCAGAGCAATATTCGCTATTTTGATAAAACAAATAAGCTATATACTTAGTTAGAGTTTTTCCAATCAAAACCGCACGGCTTTCCAGTAAAAATCATAGAACGTGTATCAGTATCGACTTCAAATATTATAGTATCCTTAATATGCTTTTCGTTTGAATTATCCCATCTTGGACATTTTTCCAGTATCTTCTTGGTCGTGCACGGACTTTCTTTTTTATTTGGGTTCCTGCCTGTGCAGAATATTTTTAGACTCTTTTTGTCTATCATCTCTAAAATATCCTCATCAGGAAGTCCGTGTGTGTTCTTTCCCGCGCAAATAACACAGTATTTTGGTTTTACCATTCGTAACACATGCTTATTGGTACCTGTCCTGCTGCCGTGATGAGACACTTTCAGCAATTTAGAATTCAAGTTTTTTTTCCATTTGGCAATCATAACCTCCCAACTTTCTTCCTCAGCATCCCCGGTGAATAAGAACGTACAGTCTTCAACCCTCTGTCCATTATTATCGCACGGGGTTAGTTTAAACACAATACTCTGGTTATTGGCAGTACGGTTGTTTTCCAAAGCAGCCGCATTTACCTTTTTCTTTAATTCTACATCTGTTAAATCGATTTTTGAATCGGAAAGAAGGGTATTACCCAGAGAAATCTCCTGCACTCTTTTCCCTTTTATTTTATCGTCCGGAATCTGCTTATCCGGCGCCAGTATATCTATTGCGACACTGTTAAATATCTTTGGAATGCTATCACGGATTCTCACCGAAGGATAAAAAATATGATCTTCAGGAAGAATTTCCTTTACAATATCACACAGCTCCTCATTTTCAGCAACACTTTGAGAGATAAATGAGAGTTCTTCAATTCCGAAATCACGGACATCCATTATATATGACAAAAATTCTGTTATACTGATAGGCTCAAATGTCTTTGGCGCAGGACCCCAGTAGTTTCTTAATTCAAACTTGTTCTTTTTTCCATCTTTTTCTCTGACGTAATTCCGCAAAAAAGCATTTAGCCCTGAAATATGGTCATTATCGATATGCGTAGCCACCATTAGATCAATAATCTTTATATTTTCTCTTTCAAGGTAATTCTCTAACACAACTTTACTTGCCGAATAACCGCCATCAATCACAATACAAGCCTTTCTCTTCTCTTCAGCAAATTTCTCGTCAAAACTGACCACTATACAATCCCCTATCTGAGGGTTTCCTTTACTATCCCTGGTTGTCAGAAAAGCCGTTTTTACTTTCATCTTCTCAAACTGCCTGAATTGCTCTTAAAATATCTACAAGACCTGCACCCTGAAAATATCTGTCTCTTTTTAAATCGGTACAGCTCTGCATCAGGATTTCTTTCACCTTAAGAGGTTGCCCTATAAATTCCCTGTTCGCGCATAGGAAAAGCGCTAATGCTCCGGAAACATGGGGAGTCGCCATACTTGTACCGCTCATTACGACTCCGTCCTCCTCGGCATCTTTAACCCCCAAACCCAGGGATTTTATTTTCTCACCCGGCGCTACAACATCCGGCTTATATCTTCCGTCTCCGGTAGGTCCTTTTGCAGAAAAAAACGATATTCCATACGTGTGGGGATTTGATTTATGAACAGAGCCAACTGTGATTACATTCTCGGCATTTCCCGGGTCAATTATAGTTAGGTCCATAAACGTTCTAAAATATTCGACTTTGGTACTACTCCCGAAAGCAGCTAATGTTTTGTGACCATCATTACCTGCAGCAACACAGACTATTACTCCCGAGTTCACCAGCCGATTCACCTCCTGACATACCGGAGACGATCCCACACCATAACTACCCACTACCGGCGCGCTTCCCAGGCTGATATTGGCACCGTGTATAACGATTTCAAGCTTTTCTTCGTTTATCCTTCTGATTTCTTGCATTGCTTTAATCAACGCAAAGTCAGTGCCGCTGCCATTTTCATCCAACACTTTAAAATCATAGAGCTTTGCTGCCGGAGCAATCCCCGGATATTTTTTACTTCTCGACGCTATGATACCGGCAACATGAGTACCATGCCCGTTTTTATCGCCCTTACCTTCTCCTGTAAAATCCTTTTGCTCTATAATCGCATCACTTATATAATTGTTTTCGCTGGATATCCCGGTATCAATCACTGCCCACACAATCCCTTCTCCCTGAACACCAAAGACATTTCGAACCGCAGTAGATTTAATCGTTCTATTTGAGACGTCCAGGCAGCTGCTCGTTTTTTTGTTGCACCATATGCGACTTATCCCTCTTATTCCTTCTTTTCCATCCACATCTCCGGCTATTTCCCTTATTACATCAGGGGTAAGCTTTGCCGATATAAAATAATCGGTCTTTTCGATTTTGACACCTTTAATTCCTCTTTTCTTTAATCTCTTTTCCAACTCCCTCTTTATATTTTCAATGTCAACGGGCTTTCTATTCTTTTCCGTATCAAGGTTTCTCTCTTTTAAAACTTCGATATCCACTTCCTTTTCGGTTTTAGGGTCAACATAGATAAAATCTTCTTTCCCTATAATAACATCTATACCTTCTCCCTTAACCATCAGTTGTTGTACTTCAGGGAGAATTTTTCCAGAACTTAGCAATTTATCACTTTCAGAAGTTTTTTGAATTTTCTTTCGTGACATAGTAAATTTGCCTCCTTATAAGATTTTTAAAGAGCTTCCTCCTGAATTCTTATATACGAAATGTTTCCGAACTTCCATTTTTTCATTATGCCGACAGCTTCGAGATTTTTTTATAAGCATATTAAATATGAATACAAATCTCAATATACGGATTCAATATAACTTGTCAAGGAATTTTTTAAAAATTTGATTTTTTGACAATATTTTTTACAAAAAACTGAAAAATTCAGCCACGAAGGCACAAAGACACGAAGAAAACAACAAATTATATTCGTTTTATTTAAAGCCCAACCCACCCCAAAATTAGAAACAACGAATCACACAAATAGCACAAATCCACACCCCACCCTAATTTTAATGTTGTTTTACTAAATCCTAAATTCAACTTATTACTGCTATATGGGTCTTGCCAAAACAAGAACCCCCTGTATATTATTGAATATAACTGAATAAAAATTCATTTTAATGCAAAAAGGGAGGAAGGCTTAAAAATGAGCGGAATCGTTGGAATTGTTACGGACAAAGATTGTAAAGAAGATCTTTTTTACGCGACGGACTATCATTCGCATCTCGGAACTTCATACGGAGGACTGGCAATATTCGATGGTAATAAAATATACAAAAAAATTCATACCATAGAGAAAGCGCAATTCAAGACAAGATTCATCGAAGATATCGATTACGCCACTATGCAAGGGCATTCAGGCATTGGGGTAATTAGCGACAGGGATACACAACCTCTCGTCCTTCGATTGAAATTCGGAGAATATTCAATTTGCGGTTCAGGCTATATAAATAACCAGGTTGCCCTTACAAACGAATTAATATCGGAAGGCGTAACCTTTTCCGAAATATCAAATGGGTATGTAAATCAAATAGAACTTGTCGCAAAACTGATTAACAGAAAGAAAGATTTACTCGAGGGAATAGAATATATGCATGCCCGAATTGATGGGTCCATGTCATTACTTATTCTCGGCAAAGAGGGATTATTCGCTGTGAGAGATAAATACGGAAGAACACCCCTGGTTCTGGCGGAAAAAAAGAGAGCCAGGATTGTCGTCTCGGAAACCTGCTCATTTAAAAACTTGGGTTACACCACGAAGAAATTTCTGGGTCCGGGAGAGATTATACTGCTGAACGAAAACAAAACGGAACTCGTAAAAGAAGCCGGAAAAAAACTGCGTTTATGCGCTTTTTTATATGTATATACAGGATTCCCGGCTTCAGAATATGAAGGGAAAAACGTAGAAGAATTCAGAGAAACTTCAGGAAGAATAATGGCAAAAAAAGATAACGTCAAGGCTGACCTTGTTACCGGCGTAGCAGACTCCGGTACTGCTTATGCATTCGGTTATTCATACGAATCGGGAATACCGGTGAAAACGCCTCTGCTCAAATACACTCCGGGCTGGGCGAGAAGCTACGTGCCTCCGTCTCAGGAAAGAAGGGACCTGGTTGCATTGATGAAACAGATAACCGCAGAGGCGCTGATAAAAGACCAGAGACTGATAATAACCGAAGATTCGATCGTGAGAGGAACTCAGTTAAAAAACTATCTTCTTGTCAAACTGTGGAATTCCGGGGCGAAAGAAATACATGTGAGACCAGCCTGTCCTGCCCTCATGTTTCCATGCAAATATCTCTTCTCGACAAGGAAGATAGATGAACTGTTCGCAAGAAGAATAATCAAACAGATGCACGGAAAACACATTGAAAATATAGAACCTCACCTTGACCCTCATTCGAACGAATATTCCAGAATGATAAAAGAAATGGAAAAAGACCTCAACGCAACTTCTCTTAAATATCAACTGCTGGAGGATATGTTAAAAGCAACCGGTCTTCCGGAAGAAGACCTTTGTACTTATTGCTGGACGGGTAAAGAAGATTAAGATAAAGTTTCTTTGATCTTTCTTAATAAATCCTGGACTTCGTAAGGTTTTTCTAAAAAATCGAATTCTTTTTCGGCAATACGCGATAATTCGGCTTTCCCATCCATCCACTACTTAAATGGACTTTAGGCTTTCTGTTTTCAGTAATTAGTTCCTCTTCAAATTTCGGACCTCTGCGATCAGACAAAACTACATCGCCAAAAAATATCTGAATCTTATCTTAATTCCTTCAATCTATTCTCAACCTCTTCAATCTCCTTCCGCAGCTCCTCTATCCCCAGTTCCCAAGCCATAGTTGCATCGCGATAACGCTCCAGCTCGGCTGCTTCTCCCTTTAATTCTCTAATTTCTCTTGAGGTTTTTAATTTTAATTCGTCAACGATTTCTTTTCTCCACTTTTTTTTCATACATAACCTCCAAATACAAACATCTCTAGACCCCCTCTAACTTAAAAACATAGTATTATTATCATATTTATCTACATTTTCAATGTTTTTTATATTTTATTAATATATTATAGGTTTGTCAGCCGAAATGTCAAGCCGAATCTACAATTAGATTAAATTTTTATTTATGGGTCGTAAAAAAACAACAAAGAAATCTATAGAATCTACATACTCTATATGTGAAAATTTTTTTTGGTTGTGTTGGGTTTAGCGGTGAGCGGATGGCGGTTGGCGGAGAGCGAGTATAATTCTAAACGCCTTCGCGCGAGGTTGCCACTTCAATCATCTTATCCAATCTTTTCTTGAGACTTTCGGGCAATCCTTCTATACCTTTCTCGAGAAAACCCCGGACAAGAAGTGAGCGAGCACTATCTTCATCAAGACCTCTTGACATAAGATAATTGAGCTTTTCGCCCGCAATCTTGCCTATAGAGGCTTCATGTGAAAGTTCGGTATCGATATTACCGGCTTTAAGTTCGGGAATCGCATAGACCGAACTCTTCTCGTCAAGAAGAAGACCGTTGCACTCGGTATGACCTTTTGTGTTCTTGCCGTTGCCTTCAATATAAGATTTTAAAATAAGCCGGCTGTTTTCCGATGCTACCCTGCTTATGATTTCACAGCCCGAGTTTTCTCCATTCAAAATACCCCTTGCCCCCATATCAAAGACCGAACCTGCTCTGCCATAAATAATGGAATTGAATTTTGCCTTTGCCCCATCCGCGAGATATGCTATCGGGTTACTCTGAATCTCTTTTACCCGTGTTAAAGCGATATAATTTGAAGTGAAAACACCATCTTTTCCGACATCTGCAGCAGCCCGCGGATATACGACGACCTCCGCTCCCCAATCGTGAATCATCGTGTAGGTAAGATTTGCTCCTTCCCTTACGAACATCTCGGTAACCGCTATATGGCTGCCAAGAGATACCATATTCCCGGTTGCGCAGCCCGTTATAATATTCAATTCGGAACCAGGCTCGAGAACAATAATATTATGGAGAATCTGCTTGAACCCCTGACTATGCATGAAAAAACAGGACTGGAAAGGCGCTTCTATCTTTGCTCCTTCTTTGACATATACGAAAC
This sequence comes from uncultured bacterium, assembly GCA_964523975.1. GTDB lineage: Bacteria > Hydrothermota > UBA3072 > UBA3072 > UBA3072 > JAFGHJ01. Next base: position 7,516 of record CAZGBM010000070.1, read on the forward strand.
TACCAAGCAGTTCTTTCTGCGAGGCTACTTCTTTGGTAAACTCATCCTGTTCTCTATCCACGAGAGAAAACAGCAAATCTTTCACCCAATCGTAAACTTGTAAAGAAAAAGAAATCGGCATAACAATCAGCGAGTCTTCTTTAGATTTTGATTCCGCTGTTTTATCGTCGGCAATCAGAAAAGAACCGGATCTCTCCGTCTCTCCCGTTACATCAAAACCAACACGGTGTAACCCGGAAATTTCTTCTTCTAAGTTCTCGTCCTTTTCTTTCATTTTTCTCTCGCTTCCTTAATACATCTCTCAAAACCGAATTTTTTAATCTGGTCAAAGATGTCAAGAGGCGGTCCCGAACACAACATCCTACCGTCCACGATTACGTAACCCTTATCCGCATGCAATTGTTCAAGAATCATTCCGGAATGAGTTACGATTATACCGCCGTTTTTTCTCTCCCTTATAGGTTTATTCTTCTCCAGTAGCCTTCTGATGATACCAACCATCAATTTAATACTGTCCACGTCAACACCCGAATCGGGTTCATCGAACATTACAAGCTGGGGAGATTGAGCCAAAAGTTGCAGAAGCTCATCTTTTTTCCTTTCCCCTCCAGAAAATCCGACATTTACTTCCCTTTCCAGATAATCTTCCATATGTACTTTCCTGGCAATTTCCTCGGAAGTCTTTTTATCCGGAACCATCGTTTTTAAAAGAAGACCAAGCGTAACACCCTCTACAACCGGAGGGTGCTGATAAGCAAGCCCTATACCAGCCTTCGCTCTTCTTGTAAGATTCCATTCCAGTATGGAATCCCCTTTATAAAGAATATCTCCGTCAACAACCTTATATTCGGGCAAACCCATAATAGCATTCACGAGCGTGGTCTTACCAGAACCATTGGGCCCAAATATAATATGGGTTTCTCCTTCCCTGATAACAAGGTCAATACCCTGCAATAGCCGTTTATCCCCCACCTCCACAGTAAGATTTTGAACTTCCAGCAAAACGTTTATATTTTCTATATCACTCATGTTAAAATTATTTTAAGCTAAAAAAAATTATTGTCAAGTTGATAAAACAATCTTACGTCACATTAAAATACATTAGAACTCTTATCACAGAGTACACAGTATTCGAAAATTAAAAATCAAATATAAAAATGTAAAAATACAAATCAAAATTAAAAAATGAACTTAAAAAAAAGAATTAGCCACGGATAAACACCCTGATACGGTCGTTCCTCCCTACAGGGCAGGCGGATGTACACAGATATTTTTTTATGCCGTCAGCTGTCTGCTTTATCCCTAAATCCTAATTTCAAAGTTTTGCTCTTTGATTTTTGATATTTCATTTTCCAAAACGCCTGCCCTTGACAAAAAGATTATTTTTATTATAATTGATAATGAAAACCATTTTCAATAAGGTAGAGATATTAAAGATGAAGGTTAAGTTGTTTTATGGAGTGTTTTGAAAAAGTGGTATTAATGATTGAAAAGCCAAAAAAAGGAGGCAATTATGCCATTAGGAGATAGAACTGGTCCAGCAGGTTTAGGCCCAATGACGGGTAGAGCTGCAGGTTACTGCGCAGGGTATTCTGTTCCGGGATATATGAATCCAATTTCGGGTAGAGGTGGTGGTTTTGGTCGTGGTTGGGGAAGAGGTTTTGGTTGGAGGAGAATGAGTTATCCGTATGGAGCTA
>CAZGBM010000071.1:0-6940 GCA_964523975.1 uncultured bacterium
CCTTTAAAGATTTCACGAACTCCCAGAAATGTAGCATCATCTCTCGGGTCATAGGGTGTTGAGACGTAGATCGTGTTCGGGTCGTTCGGATGCAACGCTCCTAAACCTACGTAATCTTCTTCGTCGTCATACATTTTCTTGCCAGCTTTGACAAGATAGGTAGGTGTCCAGCTTGAGCCGTTAAAACGGCAGTATATGAAGCAGTGGTTGGGGTCGCTCGAAGGACCGCCGGTTCTTGCGGATATTATCGCGGCAATCGTTCCGTCTTCATATCTCTGGACGTCATCATTCCAGCAATTCGTCATCGTGTAAGTATTCAAAACCGTGTTGGCTGCGAAAACAGTTGTGAAATTATTTGTTGTTGGGATAAAGGATTTATCATATATATCGGAGTCTACTTCAGTACCAGAGGAATTGTATACCTTGCCGTTTTGTATGTAAGCGTGATATATGCTGGTGTTGTAATTGCGGGGATGAGTTTCCGTGCAAATAAAATCGATACGGTCAACGCCGTTTCCCCAGTATTTGTAATAACCTTTAGTATATCCCCCCACTCCTGTTCCAGCTGTTAATTGACCGCCATAAGCCCATCTGTCTCCGCCATTATCGGAATACATAAAATTAGGGCTTCCTCCGTCGTTGCCGCGTGCAAAATTGAATATTCTGCCCTCGTCAGAAAGATAATATAAATTCGAATAAGTGGTTTGGTAATCTGAGCCGCCAGGTATCGAGTCATCCCAGCTGAATTCATATTCCGTTCCCCATACGCCGGCATCATATATTCTGAAAAAGGAACTTTTCAGACCAAAATGCGCCGCGTAAAAAGCGGTATATTTACCGTCGGGACGTACCAGAAGACCGGGTGCGTGATGGTCGTCACAATAAAATTGTCCGCCTCCCTGTCTGAGAATATGCCTTTGTTGTCTCATTGATTGAAGGTCAAAAACAACCGCTTCAACATCTCCGAAACGAGTATAATTACCGCAGCCTGAATCCGAAGCTATGGAACCAACAATCAACTTCCCGTTGGCGGTGTCAACGACTGCTCGCTCGTCCTGATACCAGCACCATGCACCGTTGTCATTGAATTGAATCAGGTTGCCGTGGACGATATCTTCGGTCTGCGCGAAAACTGTCGGACTTAATAGAGTAAACATGAATATGGAAAACAAAGATTTTTTGCCGTAAAAATTTGAATCCATTTACAAAGGCTCCTTTTTTGTTTTGTATCGGTAGCGCCTTAATAGTAATTGAATTTATATATATGTCAACTCTGATGTTAGGGTTTGGGATTGGAGGTTAAGTTTTAGAAAAAGTTTGTGTTCTCTGTGGTAAATATTACAGTTAAAATGTCAGGAAGTTAGGAGGTTGGGAAGTTAAAGCTAAATAAGAAATGAGATGTGTGGTGTGATTCGTGATATTCGTGCTATTTGTTGTTGAACTAAGCTCTTTGCTCTTAGTTTTTCGCTGTTAGCTTAAAAACAAATAAAAAAATAAGTGTAGATCCGTGTTAATCCTTGGCTATTTAAAGGTTCGGGTTACGTGTTTTGAGTTGCGGTTTACAAGTTTCGAGTTAAAAAAACAAAAAAAATTTGCACATGTGGGACATGTAATTTATATGGAAATAAAAACAAAAAAAATACAAGTTCTACATTCTCTACATGTAAAAGAATTAGGGTGTGAGTTGGGTTTTAAATATCAAAGTAAATGGTGGGGGTGGAGTTGCTCTGTGTTCTCCGGGTATTTTTTCTTTGTGTCTTGGTGTCTCTGTGGCAAATTTTCTCCTTGACTTTTAGTTTTTTTTCGATATAAATGGAAATACTATGATGGAAATACTATGAAGGTATTGGTAGTCGGGGGAGGTGGGAGAGAGCATACTCTGGGATGGGCACTTTCAAAAAGTGGTAAAGTATCAAAACTCTATTTTGCACCCGGAAACGGAGGAACGTCTTACTTAGGAGAGAATGTTGGTTATTCCAAAATCAAAGACATTTTTAATTTCGCAAAAAAAGAACAAATTGACTTTACTGTTGTTGGTCCTGAACAACCGCTGGTTGATGGTATCGTTGATTTGTTTGAAGATGCGGGATTAAATATTTTTGGACCTAAAAAAGATGCAGCCTTGCTTGAAGGAAGCAAAGCATTTTCAAAAGAGGTTATGGCATCCGCAAATATTCCTACTGCTTCGTTCGAAATATTTGATGATTTAAATGCTGCAAAGAGATATGTTGAAAAAATTGGAGAACGTTCGGTAGTAAAAGCGAGCGGGCTTGCTGCGGGAAAAGGTGTTATTGTATGTTATAGTAAAAAAGAAGCTCTCGAGGCGCTTGAATCTTTAATGCAAAAAGAAATATTCAAAGAAGCGGGGAAAACAGTTGTAATCGAAGAACTTTTAGTTGGAGAAGAGGTTTCCGTATTGGCTATTATTTCCGGAGATAAGATACTTCCTTTTCTTCCTTCCCAGGACCATAAAAGAGCGTATGATGATGATAAAGGACCGAACACGGGCGGTATGGGTGCATATGCTCCGACGCCTTTCCTTCGCGAAAAAGACCTGCCCGAAGTGAAAGAAAAAATTTTCAGACCTGTAATAAAAGGATTGAAGAAAAGAGGAATCGAGTACAAAGGTGTTCTTTACGGCGGGTTGATAATGACGGAAGATGTACCAAAGGTTCTTGAGTTTAATGTTAGATTCGGTGACCCGGAGACACAGGTTATCCTTCCTCTTTTAGAAGATGATTTGTTGAATGTTTTGATTAGAGCTAACGATTATAAATTACCGGATACGCTTAATTGCAGCCGGAATTCCGCACTGGCAGTTGTTATGGCTTCGAAAGGTTATCCCGAAGGTTACGAGAAAGGTTTCGAGATTGATATACCTGAATCTGATTGTACGGTTTTTCATGCCGGAACAAAAGTAGAAGAAGGTCGTTTTTATACTAGCGGAGGAAGAGTTTTAGCTTGCGTGGGAATCGCTGAAGATCTAATGAGTGCGAAAGAAAAAACTTATCGTTGTGTCGAGAAAATCGAATGTTCGAATCTTTACTATCGGAAAGATATTGGAGATAAAGGTATCAAATGCTTGTCGCGGCAAAGCCGCTAGTTAATTTAAAAATCAAATATCAAAATGGAAAGTCAAAAATCGCTCTCGGCTCACCGCTTACGGCTAACCGCAGAAAAAAACAAAAAAAATTACACATGTAGGTCATGTGGTCCATATAGAATTAAAAACAAAAAACTACAGGTTCTACATTTTCTACATGTTAAAAAATGGTGTGTGGGGTTGGGTTTAGCGGAAAGCGGATGACTGATAGCGTAATAAGTCATTTTGCTTTTTAATTTTTGATATTTAATTTTATAGGAAGCAATTAATGAAATCAAATGATATGTTTTTTATGGTAAACATTTATAATAAGGATAAAGAGGTATCTATCTATTATGGCGAATTTATTTGAGAGAGGAAAGGGTAATCCTCCTTTATCATACCGGGTCAGACCGAAAACATTAAATGATTTTGTAGGACAGGAAGAAATAGTGGGTCCGGGAGCTCCACTAAGAAATCTTATAGAAACAGGGAATCTTCCTTCTTTGATTTTATGGGGTCCCCCGGGTTCGGGCAAGACAACACTTGCTTATATAATTTCCAACCATATAAAAGCCAATTTTGAACGTCTCAGCGCTACAGAAAGCGGGGTAAAAGATATGAGGGAAGTAATTCAGAAAGCAAAATATCTTTTGCAGGATAAGAATAAGAGAACAATCCTTTTCGTAGATGAAATTCACCGTTTCAATAAAGCTCAGCAGGATGTGCTTCTGCCCTGGGTAGAAAACGGGACGCTTATCTTAATCGGAGCCACAACCGAAAATCCATCCTTTGAAGTCGTTTCTCCTCTGCTTTCAAGAGTAAGAACTTATATTTTAAAGCCGTTGTCTCCGGAACATATCGAAAAAATAATAGATAGAGCTCTGAAAATCGACGAAGAGCTTAAGAGAATCGATGTCGAGATAAACGAAGAAGCGATGGAGTATCTCGTTAGGGTTTCTCAGGGAGATGCAAGAGTGGCGCTCGATGTTTTAGAAGCAAGTGTTAAAATCTCTGCAAGTGAAAAACGAAAAATAGACAGGAAGATGGTAGCGGATATTCTCCAGAGACAGGTTATATATGACAAATCGGGCGAGGAACATTACAATCTGATTTCCGCTTTTATAAAATCCATTCGTGGCAGCGACCCCGATGCTGCACTTTACTGGATGGTAAGGATGCTGGAAGGTGGGGAGGACCCGCTTTTTATTGCAAGGAGAATGGTAATCCTTGCATCGGAAGATATCGGTAATGCAGACCCCCTTGCCTTGCAGGTAGCAGTTGCAGCAAAGGAAGCGGTAGATTTTGTGGGAATGCCCGAGGCGGGAATAATTCTTTCTCATGCCGTAACCTATCTTGCGTCGGCTCCTAAAAGCAACGCTTCATATATGGCTTATAATAAAGCAAAAAAGTTTTTAAAAGACCATCCTAATGAGGGTGTTCCTCTTCACCTTAGAAATGCTCCTACAGAGCTTATGAAGGAGGCAGGTTATGGGGAAAATTATAAGTACCCACATGATTATCCCGGGCATTATGTATCGGAATCCTATTTTCCCGAGGGCGTGAAAAAGAAGATTTTTTACGAACCTACCGAGTTAGGTTGGGAGAAAAATATAAAGGAAAGACTGAGGAAACTTCGAGAAAAAGAAAATTAACCACAAAAACCACAAAGTTTTTTACTGTTTCCCCAGCATCCCATTTTTTAACAACAAATAGCACAAATTTCACAAATAAATTAAGAATAATTATTTTTATTAATATTTGTGTTATTCGTGTGATTCGTTGTTTCTAATTTGGGTTATGGGTTTGGGTTTTTTAACAAATAGGAATTTTCTTTAATCTGTGTTAATCTTGTGTAATCTGTGGTTTACTTTAACTTTTCCAGTTCTTTCTTCAATTCTTCTAATTCTTCGGAGAATCGAAGTATTTTTTCCGTTAAAGTTTCTTTTAAAGCTTCTGTTTGTTCTCTCATTTTTTTAGGAGTAATTTTTTCTATTGTAAAATCCGGAGAACCATTGGGAGTAAATTCTTTTACTTCTTCCAGCTTAACCGGAATTTCCATTTTGTCTTTTCCTCTGATGACCGTAAGCGTTACGGTCTTCCCGGGTTCTTCGATCATTATCATTTCTTTGAGACGCTCCAGGTGAGGTATATTGTTGCCGTCCAACGCTATTATTATGTCGCCTTCTTTAACTCCGGCGGCTTCTGCAGGCGAATTTTTTACGACTTCTTTTACTACTACTCCCATATTTAAAGGAGGATTGTTTTCGATATTGACGCCAAGCCAGGCTCTCTTTACGATGCCTATTTTTTTTATCTGCTCTACCGTGTTTGAAATATAATTAACCTTGATTACTTCTGCGAAGTTATTGTTATTTCTGAAGAGATTTTCCGGAAATATGGGAAGATTGACTTTGCCTCCTACAATTCCCAAAAGGTTTCCTCTGGAGTCGAATACGCCGGCTCCATTATTGCCCGGAGACAGGGGTACCGAAAGGTTGAAAGATATGCCTTCCGGACTCTGGAGGAATCCCATTCCTATCATTCCCATACAGCCGAATGAATTACCATAGATGTAACAAATTTGACCTTTGTTTATTTCCGTTTGGATGGACGGTATACGCAAATCCTTTTCCACTTTTATCAGATGGATGCCTGTGGTTGGGTCCCGTCCCACAACTTTCCCTCTGGAAACATTTCCGAATTTGTCTTCCACATTAACTGTTTGTCCGATTTCGATAAAACCCACAGTCGCTATATGATTTTTCTCGACAACAGTGCCTGTCATTATAAGACTACCATTTTCGGTGCATAAGGCAACTACATAAGGAGAAATATCGTTTTCGAGACGTATTATTTCTTCTTCTACTTTTGTAAGGTAAGTTGCGAGTAAAATCAATATAATATTCATGCTGATATTTTGAAATTCGACTTAGAAGCTGCCTCCGGAGTAGCTTGTCAGTACAAAGTTGCCTTCTCTTTCATAATAGACTTCCGTATATGGAGTCTTTTCTTCCTTTACTATATAGTACTGTTTCGGGTTCTCCTCGGCGATTGTCTTTTCGGTTCTAAGGAGCGGTATCATGAGTAAACCCATAATAACCATAAATGATGTGGCGAGAGTGAGGCGCCGCATGAGATAAACTCTCCTTCTTGGGAATAGAAGGATTCTTTTCATTACTTTCTCGGAAGGTGCGGGTATCGTAATACTGCGAACACTGTAACTAATATTCTGATAATCAATCAGAAGTTTTCTGCACTTTTCACATTTCTCTGTGTGTTTCTCAACCCGGATGATCTCGACTCTTTCCAACTCCGCATCAATATAGGGTGATATTAATTCTTTAATAATTTCACAATTCATTTGCTTCCCTCCAGGAAGTTTTTTAATTCCTCTCTTGCCCTGCTAAGTCTTGATTTTACTGTTCCTTTTTCAATACCGAGAATATCCGATATCTCCTGGTATTCCAACTGGTTTATTTCCCTTAAAACTACTACTTCTTTTAATTTCGGCGACAAATTTTTAATCCCTTTTTCGATGTCGAGTTGCAGGTCAATGTCTTTATCTTTTGTTCTTAGATTAAATAAATCCAGACTTAATCTGTTTTTTCTCTTTCTCCAGTGGTCGTATACCGTGTTTCTTGCAACCGTAAGCAGGTAACTCTTCCAGTTTTTTATATCTTTTGTTTCTGCCTTCATAACCTTTATAAATGTATCCTGTAACAAGTCTTCAGCCTCCGCTCTATTTTGCACCATTCCGTATATGTACTTATAAATATAATCGTTATAATCCAGGAATATTTTTTCTATATTCATAGTTTAAGACGAAAAAACTCCTCTATATGTTCCATATTATAT
>CAZGBM010000071.1:7040-9071 GCA_964523975.1 uncultured bacterium
ACTCCCTTTAGAATTTCAGAGTATTTCTTGCTTAGGTTTTCCCATGAATATTCTAAATAGTCGGAGATCGGTTTGAATTTATTGGGAGTACGGATGCTCTTTAAAATAGCGGCTGCAAAAGATTCGGGTTCCGGGTCACAAATAAACCCGGAGGAACCTATTATATCTTTTATTTCCCTGTTCCTTGTTATTGCTATTATCGGCAATCCGGTACGCAGATATTGATAGAGTTTTCCGGGCATCAACCATCCATCTTGGTCACCGCTTCCCCCTATCAAAATCAGCAAGTCCGATGTTATCAGTTCGGCGAGGGCTTCCCTATTGGGCAGGTGTCCGGTCGAGATAAAATTTTTCAGCCCGGCTCTTTTCGCCTTTTCCCTTAAGTTCTCTACCATGGACGGTCCTATATATTTGAAAACAATACTTTCCCGGAGTTGCGGCTTTAAAGAAAATAATTTTTCGAACCCTTCAAAAATCGGATTCGGATTAAAAATATCTGTGAACGACCCCATATAGGTGATAATGAATTTATCGGATTTTTTTCTTTTGTTGATTGCGGGGAACGCTTTTTCGTCGAAGCCGTTCCTTATTAAATGGATTTTATTTTGATTTTCGGGATAGTGAGCTCGTAGATAGGCTCTGATTCCTTCCGTAACTGTAACCACCGCAGAAGCCTTATCGATGCAGAATTGTTCGATTTTTTGTGCGAGTGATTCTTCCCATTTAAAGAAGTAATTTCCGAGATAACTTCCTGTCCACTGGTCCCGGTAATCGATAACAAGAGGAGTATTCTTCGCCATGAATGATGTAAGCATGAGAGAAAAAGGAGGGCAGGAGATGATTATTACATCGGCACTTCTTAATTTTCTCCATAAAAAGGGCAGCCAGAAAATTTTGTTATCGGGGAAAGAAAAACAATCACGTTTGCCGGCTCCGGGAGTCGAAACCCTTCCGGGCAGGATGTGCAGTGGGTCGGGACAGAAAGACCGGATAACATTTAAATGGTCTATTTTGAGCGATTCGTTATCCCTGGGGTAAGAAAAAGGCGGATTAGGTGTACATATATCTACATCCCATCCGAGTTTTTCCAGATTTTTTGGAATATTATAGACCCTCTGGACTCCTCCCATTCCCATTGGCGGAAAGTAGTATGTAATCCAGCAAACTTTTGGTTTAACTGCTAAGCCCCCTGTTTTCCTTCTTTTTTATTTTTTACTATAAGGTCCTATGGAGTTATTTGGGTTTCTTTGCCTTTGTCCTTTAACAAACTTAGAAAAGGTTTGAAAAGGTCTATGGGTATAGGGAATAAAGTGGTCGAATTGTTTTCTGCGGCAATTTCCACCAAAGTCTGAAGGTATCTAAGCTGAATGGTAACTGGAGACTGCTCCATCAGTTTTGCAGCCGCCACCAATTTCTCCGCAGCCTGAAATTCCCCCATAGCATTTATCACCTTCGCTCTTCTGTCTCTTTCGGATTCTGCCTGACGCGCCATAGCTCTTTGCATATCCTGAGGCAGGTCAACGTGTTTTATCTCCACAGTGCTTACCTTTATTCCCCAGGGGTCTGTTTGCTTATCGATAATGGTTTGAAGTTCTTTGTTGAGTTTTTCCCTCTCGGAGAGAAGCTCATCCAGCTCTGCACTGCCGACGACACTTCTGAGAGTCGTCTGGGAGATCTGAGAAGTGGCAAATTGGTAATTTTCGATTTCAATTATTGCCTTCTCGGGCTCCATGACTCTGAAATAAACAACGGCATTGACTTTCACGGAGACATTGTCTCTCGTTATTACGTCCTGAGGCGGAACGTCATGAGTGACTACCCGCAGGCTAACCCTGATTATTTTCTCGAAAAACGGAATAATCAGAACAAGACCCGGGCCTCTAACCCCAGCATATCTTCCGAGACGAAAAACTACAGCTCTTTCATATTCCTGGAGTACCTTTATAGCGTTAAACAGAATCATCAAAACAACAATTGCCAATGTAATAAAAAAAGCGTTCAATTTATACCTCCCTTTTTTTGACTTTTATC
>CAZGBM010000072.1:0-8740 GCA_964523975.1 uncultured bacterium
GGCGATTTTTCCTTGAGAACGCTATTCATCTCTTTTGCTATTTCATTCATAACAACTCCTTTTCTATTTTTAATATACTTTAAAGGGGACTTTGATTTAAAAGTGTTTCAGGTCTTTAACAGCGCAGGACTACAAGACCCGTACGAATAAATAAACACTCTTTTGCTTTTGTCAAGGGGTGTTTTGAGGCACACCACCCCGACAACGGGACACAGATGAACGCAGATTTTTATGGATTCTAAAACTCAACCCCTCCTCAAAAACTTAGACAGGATTAACAAGATTTACAAAATTTTTATTTTGGTCTTAATAACCCACCAACACACCCACCCACTAACACACTAACAAAATCAAACCTGAGACTCGTAACCCGAAACCTTAACTTATGCGAATAGTATGAATGTTTTCTCTGCCGTCAACCGTCGCCGGTCAGATGTCGGTTTTAGTTCTTGTCCCTTTCATCCATTCAAGCTTTCTATTTTTTCGCAAGGAAAGCATTTCTTATTGTGAACCGACATCAAACCGTCACATTCGGGGCATTTATATTTTCTGTACTGGTTTTTTATAAATTCTTGAATGCCTTTATTTTTAATTTCTAATAAATTCTCAATCATACTCATTTCATATTTTTGTTTATAACTATTATCAAGGCGTTCTAATCCGTAGCAGGGAAAACAGTCGCACTCAAAACAAAAATTTATTTCCCCTTTCAGCAGTTTAAGATTATCTTCGCATCGCTTTTTTAAAAATGCGCACTGTTTATTTCTCGGGCGGCATCCTTTACAGTGCGATATTTTTCCTCTTACTTTCGGCAAATTGTTTTTGTATGCAAGATACGCGTTGCATATTGCGCAATTCATTCCGCAGGGAGTTATTAGTTGTTTATCAATTGAGTCTATTTAGTTTTTTTTATTATTTTATTCGTTTTTTGTTGTTTCGAACATTTTGATAGTTGATATTTGTAATCAATGCCCAGATTGCCGTTCTGAAATTTCTTGTCGCAAACAAAGTTTTAAAAAATTTTTTCCATATAGCTTTACCAACCTTAACGTCACATTTGGTCATAGCCAGGCCGAGTTCCGCCGGCTCCATTAACTTCGGTTTAAAAATTGCTTCGGTCATATCGAAACGATTCCAAGCTGAAGGGAAATTTGTGTGCAAAAGCCTGCTTTCTTTTAGCATTTTATTAAAAAGCCTCGTCCCTGGCAAAGGAGTTAAAAAAGTCGTTTGAACAACATCTACGCCACTACTGACGATATAGTTTGTACGATTATCCAATGTTTCGGGAGTATCGCTGTCAAACCCATAAATAAAAGCTCCGATAACAGCTATCCCATATTTGTTAATTTTCTTAAATGCATTTGCATAGCTGTTTATACCCATTTTAAGGTTCAGTTTTTTATTTGCGTCTTTGAGAGATTCGGTGTTCTCGGCTTCCAATCCCAGAACAACCATTCGGCAACCACTTTTTGCCGCATATTCAAGTATTTCTTCATCATCCGCAAAGTTTAAAGATGCCTGACAGAACCATTCCTTTTTGATTCCTCGCTCGATGATACCTTTGAATAAATCCAATGCCCTTTTCGAAGCCGATTTGCCGTAACCTATAATATTATCATCCACGAAAAAAAACATTTTTTGCGGAATTGTTTCCAGTTCATCCAGTACATCTTCAACAGGTCTTTGCCTGTAAGTATGACCGTTGAAAGAAGTAACTGCACAAAACTCACAATCCATCGGGCAACCTCTCGCGGTTTGAATCGAACCAAACATATAACGTTTATCGAATAAATCGTGCCGTGCCCTGGGCATCTCTGCCAGATCTATTTTTTTACTTATATACATTTTTTGCAAATTTTTAGATTCGAAATCTTCAATAACACGACTCCATATACCTTCTGCTTCTCCGACCGCAACAGAATCCACGAATTTTGCTGCTTCTTCGTACCGGAAAAACGCATGAATTCCACCCATAATCACCGGTATATTTTTATCTCTGAATATTTTTGCTATTTCATATGCTCTATTGACGGATGCGGTAGTAGCAGTAATTCCTACAAGGTCAGCTTCCTGATATTTGAATTCCGTAAAGTTCTCATCGATAATTTGCACAACCCAACCGTTCGGCGTCAACGCCGCTACGATACCAAGTGCCAGAGGGGGAAATCTTGAACTTTTATTGATTGCCAGACCCGGACGAGATTTATTGACAGGATTTATCAGAATTAATTTTTTCACCTTAATTGAAAATCTAAGAAACGTCTCCGATAAGTCAAGGCCACTATTTCAATACAAATTTCAAAAAAAACCGGATATTGGTAAATCGTAAAATTTGTTTTGAATAAAGTTAAAAATTAACGCACGGTCCCCGTATCCTGTTGCATCCCGTATTGATTTCGCTATGTTAACCGTTTTTTAGGTTTTTTATATCTGTTTTTATATTTTACCTTCTATGTATTTAACGGCATCTTCAACAGTTTTAAGATTTGCCATATCTTCATCCGGCAATTTGATATCAAATTCTTCTTCGAATGCCTGAAGCAGTACAACGTAACCAAGGCTATCTACACCCAGGTCGTCCGCAAAAGAGCTTTTAAGCGAAACTTCTGTTGTCTTTACATCCATTTCATCTGCCAAAATTTTTTTTATTTTCTCAAATACCGACACGGCATACCTCCTATAGTGTATTCGAATTCAATAGTATCTTTATCTCGTTCATTATTTTCTCCGTTACAATTTTCAATATTTCTTTACTGTAAGGTTTATCATAATATTCATCAAAATATAGCGGTTTCCCAAATTTGATGATTACTTTATGCGGTCGGGGAAACCTTTGCCCTTTTGACAAAACATCAAAAGAACCAATTATCGCTACGGGAACAACAGCCGCTTTTGCCCGTAAGGCAATGAATGCTGTTCCTGATTTTGGCTCCTGTAAAGAACCATCCAGACTCACAGTTCCTTCGGGATACATATCAATTACATGACCCTTTTTGAGGTTATCAACAGCGGTTTTGATGGCTTCTCTGTCGATTTCAAACCTTTTTACGGGAAAAGCGTTCAACTTTCTAAAGATATATCCCGCAAAGCGTTTTCTGAACAGTTCCTCTTTGCCCATTGTATGGAGTTGTCTTCTAATTGCGGTCCCAAGAATAAACGAATCTGAATCACTGGGATGGTTTGGTGCCAGGATTACGCCGCCTTCTTCCGGAATGTTTTCAATGCCTACTGTTTCTAGCCTGAGATAGAATATCGATACAACACGCGCGATTGAATGCATGACCGAATATAACATCTATATCCTAGTTCTTCTTTGCATTGTTTATATTTCTACCTCATTAATAAACCACAAGGGCATGATGTATTCAAATATATCTTTTTTAAAACCATATATTTCTTCATATTATAATAACAACTTATAGAAAATTATCTTATTTGTCAAGGATTGGCCTTTGAATTGGTTGATCAATTAAAAAACTAACCCACAACCCCAATATTTAGACAGGATAAAAAAAGGATTAACAGGATTTTATATTTTGTTGTTTTTTTATTCTAACTACCAACTACTAACTGCTATCTACTAACTTTTAACTAAATCTCATCCATTTTATATTGTGTTAGGCGACTGTCTTGTCTTATATTCAACTATGCTTGTTCCTTATTTTTATATGTCATTTACCATGAATGACATTCGCGATAATCTGTTTTACATTATCTTCGCTGACAGTAACTTTAATCTTTAATTCTTGACTGAAGTTCAAGGGGAAAGGATACCCGATTGTCAACGTTTTTATTCCGGCTTCTGATTCTAGCAAAGCTAACCCGTACGGATTGTCTTGTGTAAGTCCCCAATTTTTCGCAGCTGCCACGGAAAGATTTACGACATTTTTCCCGTCGATATCAAGGATAATAAAGGTGATATCATTGGTTCCGCCCTGCTTGCTGATTTCTGCAGAAACAAATGTACCGGGACCTTTAAGAGTCACCAATTCATAATCTCCTTTAGGCGCCGGCGCTTTCAGTCCTTGCGTCCTTTCGGGAAAACATATTCCATTTAAACAGGTACCAACACCAACTTTGACTTTTTCAAGTGCAACTACTCTGGATGTTATTGTCATTATCGATATAAGAGCAACTACCAATATGACTACGACTAAACCGTTTTTTTTCACACTTTCCTCCTTTTATTTGATTTTTAAATGATTGTCAGAGGTCTTCCCATAAAACTTCGCAACAACTGTCTTTCACACAAGATTATAACCTCTTTTTTCCGCCAAACAAAAAAGTCGCCTAACTTTTTTATATATGTATCGCGCATACACTCATTTTGAATGTATTGTAAATACTTCTCCATACCGCCAACCTTTTAAAAATATGCGTATCACCCCATCAAACTCTTTATAAATTTCAATTTTTTTATAAAAATATTAGAAAATTCAATTAATTTATATAATTTAGTAAAAAATTTAAGATATATTTTCGATAAGTCAAGGGGTTCAGTGCGTAAGCACTGAGAGTCGCGAGACAAAGGTTGGATACCGGATACCGGGTTCCAGGTTCCAGTTAAGACAACATTAAAATTAGGGTGGGGTGTGAATTCGTGTAATTAGTGTGATTTGTTGTTACTAGTCTTGTTTGTGGGTGTGTTTTTTTTGGGGGGTTGAAAATTACAACAAAAAATTTGGTGTATTTTGTGTGTTTAGTGGTTAAAAAAATTAAAAAGTGTGTGGGGGCTTTGTGTCTTGGTGCCTTTGTGGCATTTAATTAGATACCAGATACCAGGTATTGGGTCTTAGATAAAAAAACAATTTTTTTCTTTATTTGTGCAATTTGTGTAATTCGTTGTTGAAAAACTTTGTGTCTTAGTGTCTTCGTGGCTAATTTCAAACGTCAAAAATCACAGTTGCTTCATATTTATCATCAACCTCTTTAATCTCAAGATTATGATAAGTCACCGCTTTTATATCCGTTCCATCTTTTATTTCTTCCGGAGAAAGAACATTTCCTTTAAGATTGATTTTATAAATATCTTTCTCGATACTAACGGAACAATCCAAAGGCAGAAACAACTTGTGTTCAAAAAAATATATAATTTCTTCGAGAACACTAACGAGTGCCGTTTTTATATTTTCTTCTTCGATGGAAAAATCTTTTTCTATTACCGGCTGGATTGTAGCTCCGCCTGATAATAAGTCTGTCGTAGCATGGATTGCTTTCCAGAAAATTTCAGGAAGAGAATCTCCTTTAACCTTTATTCCGATATCCGCCGTATGCTCTATTATTTCGTAATCTTTATTCAAGGACATGTCTAATCAAACGGGATAACTCGTACCATAGTTTTTTTACCTTAAAACCAAAAGGAACTTCGACCCCGATAACTTCGACTTTAGTATTTCCGAATATTTTGTTTGCAAGATAACGGGTGCGAAAAACATGGCTTTTATCCGTAATTATCCTGATTTTTTCAGCCTTGCCTATCAATTTCTTCGAATTTATAAGATTCTCCGGCGTGGTTTTCGATTCATCCTCATATATGGCTTTCAGATGAGAGTATTTTTTCATCCATTTGA
This sequence comes from uncultured bacterium, assembly GCA_964523975.1. Classification (GTDB taxonomy): domain Bacteria; phylum Hydrothermota; class UBA3072; order UBA3072; family UBA3072; genus JAFGHJ01. The sequence continues at coordinate 5,571 of CAZGBM010000072.1, forward strand.
CTTCTTCTTTCGTTCCGGAGAAAATAATTTTAAAATTATTGGAGTCTTTTAATCTCGATTCCGCAAACTTTACTCTCTCTTTTGTAAGTTCTTTATCCTTACAGCCAAGAACTATGACTGCACTCTTATTGTCTACCATTTCTCCAAAATTTTTGATACGTCTTTTTTAAATTTATCCCCAATCGAATATGCGGACAGGATGTTATCATTTATGGGTTCCAAGGGCTTTCTAGTATAAACAAGCGCAATGGGTTCCCCCTTTCGTACTTCTTCTCCTTCTACCTTCAAGAGTTTTATACCGGCTTTAGTATCTACACTGTCCTCTTTCTTTTCTCTGCCCGCACCTGTCTTTAATGCGGCAATACCGATTTTATAGGCATCGATTTTCCCGACAATTCCCTCTCTCTCTATTTTAACTTCGAATGGATTTTTATAAGTGGCAAGTCCGGATAAATCGCCTCCATGAAGGGCAACCATATTTTCAAATCTTTTAAAAGCTTTACCGCTTTCAAGCACTCCCATAACGTCCCCTTTTATTCCTGCGAGAGAACACATTTCTTCGGCAAGAACTCTCGTTATCTCTACAGTATCGGGATAATCAGTTACGTTACCTTTCAATATCTCAATCGATTCAAATACCTCCGGAGCGTTTCCGATATTTCTGCCGATTGGTGAGGATTGGTCTGTAAATACAATCGTCATTCTGGTTCCGAGCTCTTCGCCTACTTTTTTCATCATTTCGCCCAGTTTTTTTGCCGAAGCAAGATTCTTCATAAAAGCGCCCTCACCCACTTTCAAATCTATGACAAGCCCGTCTAAGTCTTCTGCGAGTTTCTTGGAGAGAATACTGGAAGTAATGAGCGGTACCGATTCCACGGTTTCCGTCGCGTCCCGTAGTGCGTACAATTCTTTATCCGCAGGAGCAATCTCGTCCGTCTGCGAAATTATGGAACAGCCAATCTTCTTCAAAACTTTTTTGAACTGACTGAAAGTAAGAGAAGTTTTATAACCGGGGATAGCTTCCATCTTATCGGAAGTTCCCCCGGTATGTCCGAGACCCCTTCCCGTGATCATCGGAACGGCTATGCCCATTTCCGCGGCAAGAGGAGCAAGAATTAGACTTATTTTATCTCCGACACCGCCTGTGGAGTGTTTGTCGATTTTAGGTTCTTCAATATCGGATAAATCGAGTTTTTTACCCGAATTCAGCATAAAACAAGTAAGGTCTTTTGTTTCCTCCAAGTCCATTCCTTTGTAGTATATAGCCATTAAAAGCGCGCTTATCTGATAATTCGGAATACTTTTTTCGGTAATTCCTTTTATGAAATTCTCTATATCCGTTCTACTGAGTTTATTTCCGTCTCTTTTTTTTCTGATAATTTCCCGCATAGAAGGAAGTTAATTTGAAAGAGCCTATTGTCAAGAATGGTATTAACCATGAGATTTCACATATTAACACAATATTTTTCTTTTTGTCTTAACGACCCAACGAACCCACAACCTGACGAACCAACAAAGATAGTAACAACAAATTACACGAATAGCACGAATCCACACCCCACACTAATTTTTTTTGTTGTTTTACCTCCCTAACTTCCCAACCTCCTAACATCCTAACTAAAAAGCCAAGGGTGGCTTTTTTACTTGACATTCCCACCATAATTCATAATTTTGTTCGTAATGATTAAACTTATAAGTTTTGCACAAGTATTAGAAGTGGTTGTTCGCACCACAATCATTTTTCTCGTGGCTTTTATTGTGATCCGTATAAGAGGTCAAAAACAATTAGCGCAACTCACTTTATTCGACATACTGATAGTAATAGCGCTCGGGTCTGCAGTGGGCGACGTTATGATTTATTCGGAAGAAGTCGTATCTCTTCTTCGTTCCATAATAGCAATATGTACTCTTGTCATATTAATTCAGGTATTTGAATATTTAACTTGCAGGGCACCTAAAAAAATATCGAAAATAGTATACGGAGATTCTACAATTATAATCAAAAACGGAAAACTTATAAAGAAAAATTTTGAGAAAATAAATCTTACCGAAGACCAGTTGCGGGCAAAACTCAGGGAGAAAAATATACAGTATTATTCCGAAGCAAAAATCGTTCGCCTTGAACCCGATGGTGAATTGAGTGTACAGAGAAAAAGGAACGATAAGAAATAAATTAGCCACGAAGACACCAGGACACAAAGTTTTTTTTAACTATTACCTAACATTGATTCACGATGCAAGACCTGGCCACATTTACATGCAAAGGTCGAAATATGAGCTCAAACAAGGAACGGAATTCTTACTCAATCCCTTTAATGTCTAATAGAGAGATTCTCTCTTGTATACTAAATTATTTTTATGCTTAATTGACAATATGCCGGTATAAGTAATATTCTGTACTTTCTCATCGTATATACATTCCGCATCGCGAACCGGCAAATAAGTTTTTGCTTTGGGCATTGGTACTTTTACGTAACTCTCGTCTACATGTAATATCATTGTATCCTTTGGATTTGGATTTTTATCCTTTTCCTTATTTTCGAGAAATATTCCATGCTTTCCCAAATCCAACAATTTGCTTTTATAAGTACGTATAGTAACAGGGTTCCCTTCAACCGATGTTCCGTCTTCGCAGTAAGTTCTTTTAAATAATGTACCTACTTCTACTGAAACTTCTTTTCCAAGTAGTTTTTCAAGACCCTTAATATTCTGAATTTCTGTATGCAAATCTATAGCCATTACTCCCCCTATTCTTTACCTTCCCAATACTCTTCAGCTTCTCTTTCCATATTTTCCAATCTGTCATAGTAATCGGGAAATTCATTGAGATGAGCAAGTGCGATTTTTCCGGTAATAAGCGGGTCGTCATTACTTACATTGGTTAATTCGTCTCTCTTTCCGTGTTCAAGCTCAACGTCCATACCCATTCTAAACTGTTCGACGTCAAATTTGTCCCACTTTATTCCGAGTTTTTCCCCAATGGATTTTGCTTCTTCGTAACTAAAAATTTTCTTCGACGACATTTTTACCTCCTCCTCCCTTTTTTTGACACGCACATTAATTTCCTCACGATTTAAATTATTGTTAAGAATTTTAACAATCTGTTTCAATATTTTATTTAGTATTCTACAAATTTTTGCAAAGATGTCAAGGGTGTTTTTTTGCTAAAT
>CAZGBM010000073.1:0-7984 GCA_964523975.1 uncultured bacterium
TTGTCTTTTTGTAGTATATTCCTGGATATAAGCGAATTGATTATAATTTGAGGATTTTTTACTTTGAAGAGAGAAATTAAATCTAAAGGTATTTTTTCAGAGAATACGGATAATATTTTTAAAAGTTTTTTTTCTTCTTTGGGAAGATTCTCAATTTGAAGTTTAAAATTCTCTTCTATGCTCTTTGGAAGCGGAATTGACGATATTTTTTTCTCCTTGAAGATAATCTTGTCCCCTTTTCTTTCAATAATGCCTTCTTCGATTAAAATTTCTATTATTTGATTCAGGAGAGAAGGATTCCCTTCTGTTCTTTCTATGAGAAAAGAAATAAATTCTTTTTTATTTTCGAAATCTGGGAAGTTCTTATCAAGAATAAACCCGATCTCGTTTTTATTTAAAGGAGAAAGTGTAAAAGTAGTAGTAATGTCCGAAAATTCTTCAAGTTCTGGCACTTTACCGCTTGTACTTATCGCTATTATAACCGGGCTCACTCTGATGCTGGTTTGGTTTTCTTTTAAAATGCCGGATAGCTCTAAAGGCGCTGAAATATCATCGAGCAGTAGAATATGAGGTTCTTCAGGAAGTTTTCTTTCACTTAATAAACTATATAATTCACCCGGGGAAACTTCTTTTACACTAATTCCCGCGATTAAAGATTTTATCTTGAATTGATTTAAAAGAGCTGTCTTTCCGACTCCTCTTTCTCCTTCTATCCATAAGATACGCGGTTCGGGTAGTTCTTTAAGAAGGGAATCAAATTCTTTTAATTCTTTTTCTCTTCCGGTAAACACAGGAATAAAAGAAGGTTTCTTATCCGCAGTCGGAGATCCGATCGCGAGTTCTCTTTTGACTTCATTTACACTCTTTAAACGATTGCTAAGATCCTTTGCGGTCATTCGCTGGATTAAGAGATTTATTTCTGAAGGAATAGCAGGATTTTTTTCTTCAGGAGCAGGCAGTCCTTTTTTTAGTTTATTTTCTATTATCTTTGATAAATTACCCTTAAATGCTTTTTCGCCGGTTAATATCTCATAAAGTATTACTCCTATAGAATAAATATCGGAAGAAAATGTAGGAGAATCGGTCAGGGCTTCCGGAGCAGCATAAGAGGGAGTTATTATATCGGGGTCGTAACCGGGGTCAATAAGCTTGACATTGTTGTTATTGTCTACAAATATATGATTAGGCTTTAAATCTCCGCATATTATACCTTTTGAATGCAAAATTGAAAGTGAATCGAGTAGGGAGATAATAATATTTTCTATTTTCTTGAAATCTTTCTTTGTCGAAGGGACTTTTGCAAATATCTGGTTTATCGTGGGAAGGTTGATTTTTTCCATGGAAAATCCGCATTTCCCGTCATCCTCAAACCAATCATAGACCGATACGAAATGCGGGTCTTTGATTTCAGAAAGAAGTTCGAACTGTCCGCGGAGGATTTCCCTGTCCGAAAGTTCTCCGGTTTTATACGCGATCTCTCCTTTTGTAAATATTTTCGCGAAATTTCCTTCTTTAAGAAGGTTTAACTTATTAAAGACCATTTTCTCCTTTTCCCGATAACATATAATATAAAAAAATAACACCTCAGGTCAAGGGGAAAAATTCACATTAGTGCGAAATTTTTTCGCACCTTGAAAACCCAGCATTTACTTGACTTTAGATAGATTTCGTCAAAGTCGGTGCGAGTTTCTTTCCATTAAATAAATTCTATTTAAAATCTCCCGAAACTTAAGTCGCTACCTATTATACACTTAGCATAAATACGAATATCTGGAACACTTTTTGCATAAAGAAAGCGCATATCATACTTAAACCAAACAAAAAAAGGAGGAGAAGTATGAAAAAATTAAGTGTTGTATTAGTATTGTTGTTAGTTAGTATGGTTACCTATGGAGCGGGTTGGACTGATGATGGTACTGTTGTAAGATTAACAACAGGTTCGGATGAAGTGGGTGTCGGGACTACTAGTCCAGAATGCAAATTACACGTAGAAGGCAGTTACGAGGGACCCATATATGAAGCGGCTCGAGCTGTTATCTACGCTAATAACACCGCTAATGGTACATATAAAAATGCGATCGGTGTAGCTGCAGAAGTAAATGCAAGCAACGCCAGAGCTATTTATGGATATAACGGAAATGCGAGTGGATATGGTGGTTATTTCGTCGGAAAAGGTTATTTTTCTGGTAAAGTCGGTATCGGTACTCTAAATCCTGGTGATTACGAACTTGCTGTTAATGGCGAAATAAGAGCAAAGGAAATAAAGGTCGAGACAGGCTGGTCTGATTTTGTTTTCGCGGATGATTATAAACTTATGCCTCTCGATAAACTTGAAAAACACATCAAGTTTAATAAAAGTCTCCCGGGTATTCCAACCGAACAAGAAGTGCTTAAAGGCGGTGTGAATCTCGGACAAATGCAGGCAAAATTCCTTGAAAAAATCGAAGAATTGACTCTTTATACAATCACACAAGAAAAGCGTCTAGCTAAGCTGGAAAAAGAAAACGAAGAATTAAGAAACCGTATATCTGCATTGGAGAATAAATAGATTTCAATCACTGCCATTGAAAAGAAGAAAAGTAACTAAGATGGCAAGATTAAGGAGGCATTTCATGAAAAAATACGTTCTTTTAATTTGTTGTTTTATTGTCGTAACCTTATCAGCTGGAGAGTTGACCTTCGATGTTCATATTCCTTCAATGAAAACCGAGAAAACGGGAGATAAAAGTGAGAGAACGGAAGATATAAGTGGATATACGCAGCTTACGGTTCCGGAGTATGATATTTTTCCGACTCCAGGTGCTCCGTCCGTTCCGTATAAGGTAATAAGAGCATTGATTCCACCCACAGCTTCCATAGAGAAAATTGTAGTTGAGAAGACGGATTCTACAATTCGTAGATTAAGTTCTCCACTTTTTCCTGTTCAGGAGCCTGTGCCGATATCGATGGCTCATGAAGCGAAATTTACCGAACCTGACGAGGTAATTTATTCCAGTGATAAAGCGTTTCCCGGATATATTGTCGAGGATCTTAGTGTTGGAGAAATGAGCGGATTCAGAATAGCGCAAGTAGCACTTTATCCTGTTCAATATGTCCCTTCTGAAGACAAATTAATTCTATATTCGTTGGATGTGCGATTAAAGTACAGGGAAGGGAGTGTGAAAGCGAAAAGGATGACAGGAAAACAATATAAGATTTTCAAAAGAATGGTAGAAGATATAGTTGAAAATCCTGAAGCTGCCGATGCATATCGTTCAGTTATCTGGAGGTAGGAGATGAGACGATTAATAATACTGTCACTATTAGTTTCAATGGTTCTTGCCGGAGAGGAAATAGTAGTAAGGAGAATACCGATAGATGGAGTACCTCTGGAAGAAGTAAAGGTAAAAAAAACTGCTGAGAAAGAGAAGTTTTTCCCGGATGAAACGATAAAGACATTAGAAGTATCCGAGCCAAAGAAAATAGAAGAGGGTTTTGTAAAAAGTGGAAATACACTATCAGATGGAGAGATAAAAATATCTGAACCTAAGAAAATCGAAGAGAATTTTATAATAAAGGCAAGGAATTTATCGATTCTGAGTGAGGGTCCGGATCTTACCCCGTATCAGCCGCCCAGATGGTCTTCTCCGCTTGTTTGTTCTAGAGTAAGCGGTGACACTACAGCCACGACAGATGATACTCTGTTAGTGCGTGCTACGACCTATGTGAAGTTTGCTATAGCTAATATTGGTACTGAGTATACACCTTTACGCCAGTTTAAAATAACGGTTGATGGAAATACGGTTGTGGACAGCTGGGGACCGATAGGCGTAGACCCCGGATCTTATCGTGTTCTTACAGTGGGATTTAAACTTAATACATCCGGAGAGTACACAGTTACTATGATAGCTGATAGCAAGGATGAGGTAGATGAGTTAAATGAAGATAACAACACTTTTTCCCTTGATTACTGTTGGTCCGGACCGGATCTTACCCCATATCAGCCGACCGGATGGTCTGCTCCGCTTGTTTGTTCTAGATCAAGCGGTGATACTACAGCTACACCTGCTGATACTCTGGCAATAGGTGTTACTACTTCTGCAAAGCTTGCTATAGCTAATGTTGGTACTGAGTGGACACCTTTACGCCAGTTTAAAATAACGGTTGATGGAAATACGGTTGTGGACAGCTGGGGACCGATAGGCGTAGACCCCGGATCCTACTGTGTTCTTACACAGGGATTTAAAGTTAATATATCCGGAAAGCACACAGTTACTATGATAGCTGATAGCAAGGAAGAGGTATATGAGTTAGATGAAGATAACAACACTTTTTCTCTTGATTACTATTGGGAATCCGGACCGGACCTTGTGCCTTATACGCCTAATGGTTGGTCTGCTCCGATTGTTTGTTCTACAGCACCTGGCAATACTACAGCCGGTGATACCCTTGCAGTAGGTGTTCCTACTCATGTAAGCTTCGCGGTAAAGAATCTTGGTAATGAAACGGCATCCGGGATCTATTTGGCGATATTTGTGGATGAAGACCTAGTCGTGGAAGTCGAAAAACCTTCTGAAGAATTGAGCTCCGATTCTTATGCGGTTTTCGACACGATTTTCACAGTTAATACACCCGGAGAGCACACAGTTACTTATGAGGTTGATTATGGTGATCATATAGATGATGAGATAAATGAAGGTAACAATATCTTTTCTGTTGATTGCTATTGGGCATCCGGACCGGACCTCATACCTTATAAGCCCGATGGATGGTCTGCTCCGATTGTTTGTTCCACAGTACCTGGTGATACTGTAGGCGGCGGTAATCTTGCAGTAGGTGACACTACCTATGTTAACTTTGCGGTAAAGAATGTTGGTAATGAAACGGCATCCGGGATCTATTTGGCGATATTTGTGGATGAAGACCTGGTCGTGGAAGTCGAAAAATCTTCTGAAGAATTAGAATACGGCTCTTATGCGGTTTTTGACACGATGTTCATAGGCGATTCGCCCGTAGAAAACACAGTTACTTACAGGGTTGATTATGGTGATCATCTGGATGATGAATTAAATGAAGGTAACAACGCCTTTTCCGTTGATTACTATTGGAGGAGTCCAGATCTTACTCCTTATACGCCCGAAGGATGGTATGATGCCATAGTGGCATCCGCGGTACCCGGGACTCATACTCACGACCTTCCCCCTCTTTTCGCAGGTGCTACAACTTATATCGACTGGGCTGTGATTAACGATGGCGATCTCGATATCCCTTCGAGTGACACATTTTATACTTATCTGTACTCGTATGATTCGTCTGAGGTTGGGGTACCTTTGCAGGGTTGGTACTTTGCAGGTCTTGATGTAGGGGATTACGTTTCCGTGGAAGACTGGGAATATTCGTTTAACGCAGGTCAGCATACCTTGACCTTATTTGCGGATTCTATGGATGCAATTATTGAGGGCAATGAGGAAAACAACCATGCTTCCTGCGACTATTTCTGGAACGAGTCTGATTGGGGTGGTGGTGGAACATGGTACGCCGATTCGGCGGAATATATAATAATAACCTGTGATTCGCTTGTGGATGCATTCGAACCGCTTGCTCACTGGAAAACCAAAAAAGGTGTTTACGCGAAGATCGTCACTGTTGAGGATATCTGCGCTAATTTCTCTGGAGACCATACCCGTGATGATGCATCTAAAATAAGGAATTTTATTTATGAAGCTCGCGAGTCGGGTGCCCTATATATATTACTGGGAGGTCAATGCGATTTCGAGCACGGCGAAGAAATAGTTCCAAGAAGAGATGCTTTTGCTCCATGTGGTTCCGATGATTATCCTGATGAAGATACTATTCCTTGCGACCTTTACTATTCGGATTTAACCAGAAATTGGGATATGGATTTCGATGGTGTTTATGGCGAAAAAGGTATTTATGGTGATGATGCTGTAGATATTTATTCGGATATATTCGTGGGAAGAGCTCCGGTGAAAAACACCCGGCAGGTGGAAAATTTCATAAGTAAAGTTATAACCTATGAAAAGAATCCCAATCCTGATTATATAAAGAAGATATATTTACCGCAGGGTTTTCTCTTTGAAGATAATCCAGGAGAGCAGATAAATGATACAATAGCAGAAATAATAGAACCTTATGGATGGCAAATATCCAAGCAGTATCAAACTGGCGCTGGCGCGGCGGGTATAGACGAGACTGTGGTTAGCGATTCTATGAACAGCGGATTTAACCTTCAGCACTGGGTAGGTCACGGAATGTGGTACGGAGTATTTTACGGAGACGGAAGACCAGGACATTGGCACGCTTATTATGATTCCGATGACCCTCCGAATAATACGAACGATTCGACTAAAGCCTCGATTATTTCATCCATTACCTGTCTTGCAGGTGCGGTAGACTATGAAGATAATAGTGAGAATGATTATGATTGTCTTGCGGAGAGAATAGTAAACGTGAATAAGCATGCCGGAGTTGCCGCCATCATGAATACCAGGTATGGGTGGACAGAAAATCCTACGAGGAAAATTAGACTTTCGGATAGATTATGTGTTAATTTCCACAAGAAATTGTTTGAGACACCCGCATATCATCTAGGAGAAGTTGTGAGTGCAGCAAAAAATGCCATGGCGAATGGTGATAGGAAAGTATTATACGCATGGACATTATTCGGAGACCCGGAGATGCCCGTCTGGACAGATGTTCCCTTGGAGGTGGAAGTTAGTTATGATGCCAATATAGATATTGGATCCCAAACGATAGCTATAAATGTGAGAAAAGAGAACTCTCAAGTTCCAGTAGGAAATGCATATGTCTGTCTCTGGAAAGAAAACGAAGTATATAAGCGCGATACAACTAATGAAAATGGAAACTTGAGTCTGGAAGTAACCCCCACCACTCCAGGTTTTATTAGTATAACTGTTACGAAAGAGAATATGCTGCCTTATGAAGGAGAAATAATAGTTCAAAAGGACTTAGTCCTTCAAAATATAACAGTTGAAATAGATAGTTCGGCAAATTACGAGGCAGTCAATTCAATCACAGCAGCAGGCGATGCAACGTATTTCACCATTGAAGGTAATGGAACGATTGGTGGTAATGTAAGCATGCAAACGGGCAATTATATTTCATTGTTGCCTGGTTTCGAAGCACAAGAGGGTTGCATATTCGACGCCTATATTGATAATACAATTCTATCAGATGAGTATATTACCACCCCAATTGCGTTCAATCAAAAACCTGATAGTAACGGTATAAAACCAGAAACTGAAGAAGAAAAACAGATAGAACCTATCCCAACCGTCTTCAGCTGCGCGCAGAATTATCCCAACCCCTTCATGCATAACACAACCATCAAGTACGGACTTCCTAAAGATGTTAACGTAAGCCTGGAAATTTACAACTTAATCGGTCAAAAAGTAAAAACACTGGTTAATGGTCAACAATCCGCAGGATATAAATCTGTTAGCTGGGATGGACGCACTAGTGGAGGCGCACAAGTACCCCAGGGCATATACTTCTATGTTTTCAAAGCAGGTGATTTTACAAAACATCATAAAATGATATTGCTTAAGTGAAAAGAGTCAGGAGTAGTTAGTAGTTAAAAAACCGGCTCAGAGTTTTAGGATTCTGAGCCGGTTTAATTTTTTGAAAACTATTTGTAATATCTGTTGTTAAACTTAGCTTTTTGCTTTTCGCCTTTAGCTTTTGGCTTAAAAAACAAATAAAAAACTTCGTGTCCTCTGTGGTAGATTTTTCCGTGTATTTTTTTAAAACATAAATCCAAAAGGGGTGGTAGGGTTTCGTGTCTTTTGTGTGTTTCGTGGTTAAATAATTGTTTTTCTTTGTGTACTTTGTGATCTTTGTGTGATAATTTTTTAGTGTATTTAGTGTGTTTCGTGGTTCAAATACTTTTCTAGGGTGATGGGGTTATGCCTTTTATTATCCCCGTTGCGTTTGAAACCCAGTTTATTCCTTTACATTTAAGATT
>CAZGBM010000074.1:0-7945 GCA_964523975.1 uncultured bacterium
AAAATTTCCTGGTTACCCGAACCCAGTGCCGGTAACGAAAAAGACGAGTGCCCCAGCTGTCAAAGAAAGAGAAAATGATAGAACATGATTTAAATATGTGCTGAATAGCAAGAAGGATTTTGCAATCTTGAGGGTTTTTAAACATATCCTTCTTCTTTTATTACTGTTTACTATTGCCTGCAGGCGACAGAAGAGTACTGAAGGCACTATAGTTTTATTCGATGCCTTCAAAGAGCAGGTCTGGACAATTAAAGACACAGGTTTTGCGGGATATTCTTCATTAAATCTCTTTCTAAAAAATCTCGGGTTTAGCATCGCAGAAAACCATAAGCCATATAAGGAAGTTCTTCCAAATCTTGATTCTCAATCTCTTTTTGTAATCGGAGTGGCTATGGAAGCTCATTTCACCAAAAATGAGATAAAAGATATACTGAACTTTGTAAATGGCGGAGGGAAATTACTGATTATAGCCGAGCATGATAATAAGTACGGCTCTTCGGATTTTTTAAGGTCTCTTATAAACGCAGCGGGTTGGGAAATAAACAACGGTCGTGTTATTTCAAATGATACCCTTCCCGGCGTGGGCGGAGCATGGATCAGAACCAGCCTACCTTCTAAGAAGGAGGGTCCTGTCTTGCTCTCCGCTGCGGGTTTGACCGCTATAAGAGAGGAAGGCTGCCAGATTCTCCTTGCTTCATTTAACGGAGAATATATCATAGCCGGACTGGGAAATTATGGGAAAGGGAAGATAGCAGTACTGGGTGATTCGGAATTTCTATGGAACGCGAATCCCGATTACAGGTGGAAAGGAATCTATCCGCTGTCTTTCTCTGACCCTAAAACAAGAGCGTTTATAAAAGATTTGATTTTTAGTCTTCTTCCCCCAGAGGAAGTATCACGGTCAAATGATTTTCCCTTTTCGAACAAAACCGGAAGTTCACCAAGAGTTTTTGTATACGGAAACGGGGGTTGTTTCAGGAATTATTCGAAATTTTTAACAGCATTAAATAACGCGAATATAGCGGTCTTCAAGTATCGCGAGGGGATGAAAATAATCCCCGGCGATAGAGTAATTGTTATTACCCCTCTACAGAAAATTCCGCAGAAAGTTGTAGATGAGCTGACTAAATCTGAAAAAATTGTTATTTTTGGAGATATGTATTCAAGTGTTAAAAGCTATGCCGAATCGTGGAAGTTCTTTTTTGAACCGAATAAAATGCAGCCCGAATCTAATCCTATAAATAAGGTTGCCGAGAAATACGGTGTCAGATTCCTTCCTTGCTTCGGCGTGAATTTTAAAGACAACGAATACGGAAACATTTTGTATGTTCCGGTTTTTTTTAATAAAAAGAGTTTTTATCTTCACAGAGCCTGCGCTGTTGAACTGGCAAAGGAAAATAAAAACAAAGAAATATATTTTGAGAATTCCGAAGGAACATTTGCCTGCTGTGCAGGTTTCGGTTTAAATCACCCTATTAAGTTTAAAAATCCAGAGGATATAGAAACCCCTGATTTTTTAATTGCTACCGATAATGCATTGGCGGTCGGAGATAGCGATATTATTTCCGACGATTTCTTTCCCGATGCCGAGCAAAGCGGTTTTCTTGAAATGATTATAAAATTTTTGTTATCGGAAACAGAGGACGATTCAGATGATTAACAAATCGATTTATATTTTAAGGCATTCTTTTTTCAAATTCGCTTTTGTGGGTTTTTTGGGAACCATTACCAATCTTTCTATTTTTTATATTTTCGTCGACGTTTTAGGATTATGGACAAATGTGTTCGCCGTCATAGGCTTTTTGATAGCCGGTGCACAAAATTATACTTTACATCATAAATGGACTTTCAGAGAAATTATGGGAGGCGAGAAAATATCTTTTAATGGCTGGATTAAATTTAACATGACAACATTAGTCGGACTCGCAATCAACCTCATTGTACTAAATTTAATATTATATTTTTTTACCGTTCCTTACAAAGTAATTGCGCAAGGTTGCGGAGTTGCCTTTGGAACAATGTTTAACTATCTGGGTTCAAAGCGTTTTGTCTTTAAAAAATGAATTCATAATTTATCATTTTTCGCTAATGCCCGAATGGTATCGCAAATATAATCGATTTGCTCTACTTTAAGCCCGGAACCGGAAGGGAGATATAAGCCTCTCCCGGCTATTTCGTCGGTAACAGGATAATCTCCCGAAGAGTCGCATCCAAAATCCTTCAGAGACTTTTGTCTATGCATACCAATAAAAAATGGACGCGTATCAATACCTTTTTCTTTAAGAGTTTGCATTAATTGGTCACGACTTAAATTAAACTCATCTTCTATTAAAATAGAATACATCCAGTACGAATTTAAAGCCCAATCCTTTTCGCAGGGCAAAGTAATACCTCTAATCTCCTTCAACCTTTCATTATATAACTTCGCATGTTCTCTTCTTGAATTAATATAGACATCAACTTTTTCTAATTGAGCCAGTGCAATTGCAGCATGAACATTAGTCATTCTGTAATTAAAGCCAATGTCGTCATGCGAAAAAACTCTTGGTTTATCCAGGGGAAAACAAAGATTTTTAAAATAGCGACATTTGTCGTAAAAATTTTTGTTGCTGGTGATAACAATGCCGCCTTCACCGCAGGTTATCATTTTATTTGCAAAAAAACTAAAACAGGAAATATCTCCCAGACTGCCGCACTTTTTTCCTTTATATTCGGAACCCATGGCTTCGGCTGCATCTTCGACAATAAGAAGGTTATGTTTTTTTGCGATTTCATAGATGGGGTCCATATAACAGGGATGACCATAAATATGAACTGCCATAACCGCTTTTGTTTTAGAAGTTATTTTTTCTTCAATTAAATCGGGATTCATATTCCATGTCTCTCTGTCAGCGTCCACAAATACCGCTTTTGCGCCGCAATAACACACAGAAAAAGCACAGGCAATCATGGTAAATGCAGGAATAATTACCTCGTCACCTTCTCCAATACCAATGGCTCTTAATGCCAAATGCAACGCTGTTGTGCCGCTCGTCGTCAATGTTGCATAATTTACTCCGATATATTCGGGGAATTTTTTTTCAAGCTCAGCCACATATTTACCGCTTGAAGAAATCCAGCTTGAAGCAACGGCATCTTTTACATATTCCAACTCATTTCCAATAAGTAAAGGTTCACAAACCGGTATCATTTTTTACCTCCTTATTTAATTAATAATCTTGCGGGAGTACCCTATAAATTTTGGGGTCAAACTCCTTATAATACCAGATATTTTTCCCGGGAATAGTATAAAGCAACTGCCAATGGGGCGGTGGCGGAGCTAAAAACCATGCGGGAATCGCTTTACGATAGTCAGCTAATTTTACAATATACCACGACCCGTCAACAACAAGAATTCCCTTCTCCGGCGGAATGGTCATCCCCGAGTGATTAAGATTTTTAATCTTCAAACTCTCTTTTGAATAAACTGCGATAAAATTTGCAGTCAAATCATCTGTATATATTACATCATCTTCTTTCAATTGTAAATCCAGGAGAACTTTGGTAATCTTTTTAAAATCCGCTGTACGTACTCTTACCATTTTTACTGCACTTGTTCCAAACCAGAACAGATGAATAAGCAGAACACCAAATAAAGATATCATAACTACTTTTAATTTTTTCGAGTATCGAATAAAACGATTCAGTAGTGCTCCAAAAACCAGACATTGAAGAGGAACAATCATAGAGATGTAACGAATGTATTTGGCAATGGGTGTGCCTTCCGGTGATTGAACTCCCCATTGAAGGTAAAAAAGCCAGAGCCAGGAGCCCAGAGCTAAAGCTAAGGGTATCTTATCTTTTAAAAATACTGACAGAATGGTTACAACAATAAATAGATACCAGATGACACCAAAACGACCTTCACTATGTAAAAAATCTATATTCCACAATTTAAAAAGGGTCCTCGGCAGATATCCGGGATTTTTATTGCTTACAACAGCCGATTCCGTTTTCAATATGCAGGTAAACCTGGCAACACAGGAACCGCTCTCAATTTTTACTATCAATAACTCTATAAATATTATCAATAGAAATCCCATCAATATCCACAATAGATGCTTAATTTTAGGCCTCAAAATCAAAAGAAAAGGCAACATCACAAATATAAAGGTTACAAATATTTCATTCACCCACCAGGCAATGCCAAGACACGCTCCGCTCGATATCAATAATACCGGTTCTTTCCATTTTGAAGAAAAATCAAACTCTGATTCAGATATAGAAGTTTTACGGGGAACAGCATAGAAATACAGGAACAAAGCAGCTATCACGCAAGTCGCATGCTGATTCGAAGGAGAAAGCTGTGTATCGAAAACAATCTGCAGAGGATAGAAAATCCACAGTAAGGAAGCAAATACTGCAGCAGGTCTCCCCCACAATCTGAGTGCGGTCAGGTAAATCAATGCACAGGTAACAAGCGAAGAGAAGAGAGGATAAAGCGAGAAACCGAGCTCATTATACCCGAATATCCTGTATAGTAAAGCAAGAGGAAACACCATACCTAAACGAAAACCAAGCTGATTGAAGCCGGAACTGATTGGGCTACAGCCTCCTGATGCTAAACAACGTGCATCGTGAATATAAGCAATATCATCATTAACTCCGATACCAACAAAATTTATTAAGCGAATACCAAGACAAAGAAGAAGCAACAATAAGAGGACAAACAAATTTCTCTGCTTTACATTAATGATGGTATGGAATAACGATAAACTCTTTTCCCGAAGGGATTTCATATTGCTCTTGATATAACAGCCATATTCCAGATGTTCTCGTCTACTGTCGAATCAATTTTCGGAAATTCACAAATTTTCAATACTTCAAAACCAGATAGTTCGAGATAGTGTTTTATCTCCTGGGGGAAAAGATACCTTATGACGTGGGTTTCTTCTATTTCTTCAATAAGCCCATCCTTCTCCAGAACCATTATTTTATAATGATTACGGCAGATATGATTAACGGCATCAAGCTCCGGTTCGACAATGCGGATTATTTTTGTTTTATTTTGCTCAACCATTTTCACTCTGACGGAAGGTAAAATTCTTAAGACAGCAAGTCCGTTCCACACGTCAATAATAAAAAGTCCGCCTTCCTTCAGATGTTCCCTCACATTTTTTAAAGTTATCTCAAAGTCTTTATTCCGGGTTAAATAATTTAAAACCGCAAACATACAGATAATCGAATCGAACTTCTCATTAAATTTAAAGTCTCTTATATCACCGAGAAGAAAATCGATATCTAAACCAAATTTACTGCTTTTTTCTTTCGCAGTATTTAACATTACCGTAGACGCATCCACGCCTGTCATTTCATATTTTCTCCGGGCTAAAGGAATCGCATGCCCGCCTGTCCCGCATCCCAGTTCAAGGATATTTCTCACTTTCAATTTTGAAAATTCTTGAAACGCTTGCTCGATAAAGTCACATTCCTCCTCATAATTCTTTTCTTGATATAAGAGGTCATAGTATTTGGCATAATTATTAAATACATCCATTTTCTCCCTCTGCTGTTTTATAACTTAACCGTTTCATTGGTTTTTGAAGCCTGGTAGAGAGCATGAACCATTTCTACAACTCTCAGCCCGTCATAAGCACTTGGAGTCGGTTGAATTTTATTTTCGACTTTTTCAATAAAATCCAGAATCTCTAATTGATGAGAAACGGAAGGAAGAGATGAGAAATCGAATGTTTCATAATAGCCATCTCTTCTGCCCAGGCTAACTTTGTTACAGAAACGGCTGTCAACAAAAATAAATCCATCTTCTCCGTAAAATTCCATATACATGTATCCCGCCCATTCTATCCAGGAAGACTGCAAAAAGAATACTTTACCGTCAACCGTTCTATAAAGTGCGAGTCCCGTATCTTCCAACTCCATTGGCCAGAAATCGTTCATTGTATAACCCTTACATTCACACACTTCGCCTAATAACCACCGGAAAATATCCATCAGGTGACAGCCATTATCAAGAAGTGTTCCGCCGCCCGATAATTCTTTATCCCAGAACCAGCTGTTCTGCACATATTTTCCGTTGTTACCGATCCAGCCTCTGGCAAAGATTATACGTCCGATTTTATTCTGGTCTATTAATTCTTTTGCCTTTTGTACATTGGGAAAATAGCGATGGTTAGAACCCGTTTTAAAAAATGCTTTTGATTTTTTTGCGGCTTCATCTATTTCTTTAGCCTCTTCGATAGTTTTAGTAATAGGCTTCTCGCACATTACATTTTTATTCGCATTTAAAAACGCTTTGGATATTTCGCAGTGATATTTGTTTGGTGTTGCAACAACAGCAGTATCGATATCGTCACGCTCTAAAAGGTCGCGATAATCCGAAAATGCCTCACATCCATATTTTTTTGCTAATGTTTCAGCTTTCCCTGAATCAATATCTACTATTGCTTTTAATTCCGCTTTATCAGGAATTGAATTAATAACATTAATCCGTTTTCCGGCAAATTTTCCTGCTCCGATAATTGCGAATCGCATATTTTACTACCTCCTTATTATTTTGTAATAGTTTTAGTGTTTATGATTTAGAAAATTTTAATTTTAAAACGCATTCTACATATTTAATACCTCTCGTAAAAAAGCCCCAGATGTTTGTAGCCGTTTTAGATTTTCCGTATTCTCTCGGAATCAATTCATAGGGGACTTCTATTACCTTATAGCCTCTTTGTAAAAGACGATACATCATCTCAATAAAAAACTCTCCGTAATCTCCGTTTAAAGGAATTTTTTTAATAACTTCACTTTTAACCGCGATAAATCCACTCGTCCAGTCTTTAAAAGATTTATTTAACATCAATGAAGTAAATGTAACTATTATTCTACTCAAAATGGTATGAAAAAAGAGTATAAACTTACCGGAATCGGTTCTTCTATCTCTACCTCCTTTTACATATCTTGAGCCAACAGCAACGTCATAACCGTTATTTATTACCTGTTCGACTAACTCCGGAATTTTCTCTGGCGGCATAGATAGATCGCAATCCATCCATACAATAATATTGCCGCTTGCTTCAGAAATACCTCTCTGGATGGCTGTGCGTAACCCTCTTTCATTTTTCCTGACAATTAAGCGTACAACCGGACTTTTTTTACAATAACTGGCAACCAATTCGGCTGTTCCATCCGGAGAATCATCATCTATTACTAAAATCTCTTTTTCATATGGTATCGCCTTGATAGTCCTCTCGATTAAAGGAACTATATTGTTATACTCATTATATGTGGGTAAGATTATACTTATTTTACTTTTCTTCATTGATACATATTTTTTTGTTCTTTACGATTTATTATTTTATATAAACCGTACTTATAATCTCTGTAGTAATATTCTTTTATTATTTCATAATCATATCTGTTCAAAATATTTGTCGTAAATTCTCTTTCTACCGGGTCATTCACGTTGGACCAGTATCCATAATGGAGATAGACACCTCCTTTAAAGCGGAAAAGACGTTGTTCTACTGTCCCCGGATTAGATGTCTCGCTCGCACTCTGAATGGCACTTCTTTTGTTCAACAAAAATACATTTGGGGTATGAGTGAAAATGATTGAATTAGGGGGTAACAACCGGGCGAACTCCAACGAATATTCGTGGTCTTTTCTTGCCGCCCACGCTTCTTCGCCTTCTGCACTTGCAAACGGTAAAAACCAGGTAAAGCTAAATACAATAAAAAGTATCAAGATTGTTCTTATGGATTTTATTTTGTCTCCTAATAGGTTCCCGGTATAACTAACCCCCAACCCGACAAAAATAGAAATCGGAAGGTATGACAATATAGAAAACCGGACATCCTGTCCAAACTCATAACTTCCCGCATAGAAGAACAAAAATATCCCCCAGAAAACCAGAAACCAGCTCAATAATATTATTTTCTCTTTTATATGATTTCTG